>NZ_JAAKYA010000001.1 GCF_011044775.1 Limisphaera ngatamarikiensis
CGACGGCAACGGGAACGTGTGGAACCTGGTGTCCGCGAGCACCGGTACCGAGACTGCCCGGTACGAGTATGGCCCGTTTGGGGAGCCTTTGCGGATGACGGGTCCTGTGGCGGGTTCGAATCCGTTCCGCTTCAGCACGAAGCGTACGGAGGACGGCACGGGCCTGGTGCTGTACGAATACCGTGCCTATTCACCCACCTCAGGCCGGTGGCTGAGTAGAGATGTGATTGGGGAGTCGGGAGGAGTGAGCCTCTACGGATTCGTTGGGAATGAGCCTTCACAGCTGGTTGATAAGGATGGTCGAGCTGCTGTAATTGTCATCGGGGGCATAAGTGTGACTGTCGCTGAGTGCGCTCTGGCAGCCGTAACGACGTGCTTAGTAATCCCGGCGTGTCGCGACGCGCTGATTGATTTAGTTAGAGCAGGTGTTAGAGAGATCGGTAAATGCATCGATAAATGCCGTCCAAAGAGGGTGAGGTGCAAGCCATGCGTTCCGCCGGCTGGCACTACAATGTATCGCATTGACTTTGTTCCGCCCTCACGTCCTCACTGGCCGTACACTGGTACCCACACGCACCACTACGTAGTGATGCAGAGTCCGGTTACAGCTCCGGTGCCATGCTTTTGCTGGCCACATAAGACTGGGGTGACTGATGGAATAAGTCCCTACCCGGGAGAGATCCCGTATGTAGAGCCAGGTGGCGGAGGTGTGGAGTACTATTAGAAGCACATATGCCTGCGCAATGGCGGTATTATTCAGGAGAGGTTGTAATGGTTGGGGATTACGTGCGCGAACACGGCGCAGTGGGCATCGTAGAAATGATTATCCAGCCAGCGACAAAATTGTCCGAGTGCTTCCATTGTCCCGAAGGCGGCGTTATGCTCCTGTTTGCTGATGGAGGCCGGTTGTTGATGGAGCCTCCGGACGGGATGCAATGGGAGGACCTTGTGTTCGTAAGGCGTGCCGCCGAGGGGCCGTATGACGCAAACCTTGCATTCGTGTGCATCGTGAGAGAGGACATACTCGTGGACGAGGTTGTCAGGCAGTTGCGCGGACGCGGAATTCGGTTGGAGTGCGTGCGTGGTGCGCGCAGGACGATTATCTGCGTAGGCGAGAAGGATGCGCCTAAGGCACGAAAGCTATTGAAGCCAATGGCGACTAGACAACCTAAAGTAACGGTAATCGAAGGTGGCGAAATGCCGCTTTGATAACATAGATGGTAGCGCCTGGTATTGAAAGGCTATTCTCCCAACTCGCGTGCTAACCCTGAATCCTTAGCCAGCAGTTGGGGTGGCGTGCAAAACGATGTTTTCGAATCGGAGGAGTCTCTAAACGAGATCTGGGAGGGCTCCGGGACCCATCGGGGAGGGGTCGTCCGGGCGCCGGAAGGGCCGCAGGGCCGTGCCAGGGTGGTCTTTTTCCCAGATG
>NZ_JAAKYA010000002.1 GCF_011044775.1 Limisphaera ngatamarikiensis
CGGGTGGACTGGACGTACGATGCGTTGGGGCGTCGGGTACGGCAGGTGCGGTACGTCTGGACCAACGGCACGCGGCAGGTGGTGGAGGATCTGAAGCTGGTGAGTGATCCCGTGATGTTCGGTCGTCCCATTGCGGAGCTGAACGGGACGAACGGTGCTCTGGTGCGGTCGTACGTGTGGGGATTGGATCTTTCGGAAACCCTGGACGGTGCGGGTGGTGTGGGCGGGTTGTTGTGGGTGCGCCTGAACACCAGCCCTGCTTCAGGTGTGCACTTTGTGACGTATGACGGCAACGGGAACGTGTGGACCCTGGTGTCCGCGAGCACTGGGACCGAGACTGCGCGGTACGAGTATGGCCCGTTTGGGGAGCCTTTGCGGCTGACGGGTGCCGCGGCGGGGTGGAATCCGTTCCGGTTCAGCACGAAGCGGTCGGAGGACGCGACGGGCCTGGTGCTGTACGAATACCGCGCCTACAGTCCCGCCCTGGGAAGGTGGTTGAGCAGGGATCCGTTAGGGGAACAGCCTGGCAGCTTCTCGTTAAGATCCGGGCCTGCGAGTCTCGTGGGTGCGCAGCCCTATGCATTTGTCCTTAATGCGCCGGTGTTCCGATACGACGTTTTGGGTCTCGTGCCGCCGATGGAAGTGCCTTGGTGGCCTCCCAAATGCGATCCACCCCCGCTGCCAAGTCCCTGCGATGTAGCCGCACATCTCATTAGGAGCTTCTTGAGTACGCCTCAGGAGAAGGCAGCGTGGGACAGGTATGTGTCGGGCACTGGGGGGACGTGGAAGTTATCGTGCTCGGAGATGCGATCGGTGTTGAGCGCGGCCAGGGCCGCGAACGGGATGACCGTGCTGGATATGATCGAAGCAGAGCGGCGCCGATGCGAGTACGGCTTTTTGGGGTATCCTAATTCGGACTGGTGGAAGTCTCATTGGTGGATGAGTCAAAGGAAAGAGGTAGTGGCTGTGGGCGCCCCATGGGAGTGTGCTTTGGGCAACGTGGAGCTGACGATATACACGGCATGCGAGTGCAACAAGTTCTTTTATAGCGTGTGTTTGAAGGACAGGTACGATTTCGATCCCAAGTGGTTAGAAACGCACCGGTCGTGGTTCGGTGAATTTTATGTCACGGTCGTATGGGCGGCTCAAAATGCACTGAAGTGTGGGTGGAGGCCGTATCAGATTACGGGTTGTTACCATGGAGCGTTGTGTACGTTCTAGGCTTGCAAAAGCGGTGTTGGGAACTGCGTATAGCATGACGCTGATTGGAGTGTTTACACACGAGCCCGTTTCATTTGGTGGCGGATGGTTGGGGGGTTGGCTGCAACTTGCCGTGCACCTGGTGTTATTTGGCAGCGTGTGGTTGGGGTGGGCGCTGAAGCAATGGAAATGGGCGTTGTGTGGCGCGGGTGGTGCGGGTGCAATCATGGTGTCGGCGTATGTGTGGCGCAAGGTTGTGCATCCCGGACAGGTCATGGTGGACTATGGAGGGCCTTATTTGCTTGGGCTGACCGTTCTTCCTTTTGTGGCTGGCCTGGTATACCCGGGGAAGTGGTATGTGAAGCTCGGGTTCACGGTGGTAGGGCTGTTGGGCGAGTGCATAGCGCTTGTGGTGGTTGGGTTTGTGGGGATAGCCCTGAAGGGCTTGCCCGTGGATTGAGGTGCGCAGCGGGGAGGAAGTTCGACGGGACGTGATCATGGCACTGAAAGGAACGATCCATAGAGTCCGCAGGGCCAGCCTCGATCACAACTGGAGGTCGCCGACGTCCTGTGCCTCAACGCCAGCTCCCAACCCACCGGATGCTTTGGCCGGCGTGCTTTGGGCGGATGTGGCATTGCGATGATCCCCAGAGGCACAGAATGCGCAGGGGGATTTGCATTGGGGCTCGGGATGCATGGAGCCGTGCGGCGTGTGGGGAAGCGCCAGGCGGAGAGGTTGCTTACCAGCCAAGCAACGATCTGGACACTATGGGGTGGGCGAGGACGGCGCAGGTAAGGGACAGAGCGCAGCCCAATGGCCCGTAGAAAGATGCGGGCACAGAGGACTGTGCCCCTCCCGCAAGGTCCCGTGGGCGGGACCACGTCCTCGCGGTCCGCTGGAACGCGCCTACAGCAAGCTGCTGGTCGCAAGTACGTGTACGGGCCACCCGACTTTTGCAGGGGCAAGGGGCTGCGGAAAACATTGCCGGACACCTACGGCTGCCATAGAGCTCGCGAAATGCTTTGTTCGCTCTCCTTTGGCCGTTCTCCGTGTCCTCTGTGTCTCTGTGGTTCAGTCCCTCCATGCCTCTGGACCGACCGGACCGGCTGCAGGGGGAGGTGCGGACGGCGGTGGTGGTGCAGACGCCGGAGCTGCTCGTCCACGACCTGGACGGGAATCTTGTCCGG
>NZ_JAAKYA010000003.1 GCF_011044775.1 Limisphaera ngatamarikiensis
AGCGGCAACAAACTCGAAGCGGATCCTGGGCGAGCGTTTGGTGACGGTCGGCATGCTTCATTGAGGCACGGCACGCGAGGATATTCAACGCCGAACCCAAAAAAAATCTTCACCCGCCGGTGCAATACCTCAGGCGATGGCTAAGGTTTGGGGTATTCCGGTTACCGCGGCCCATCCGGGGCTTCGGTTGATGCCGCTTCAGCGTTTCCAGCACGTGCGCCCGACCAAACCCGGAACCGTGGTGGCGTTTGGATGACAAGTCGCCCGGCACTGGCGGGAGCCCGGCCTCGACCCGGCATGAAGTTCGCCCGGGCCGCGCCGGCGGTATCCGTTCACCCGCACGGTACGCACAGCCGGTCATGGGGAACATGCCCTTGAAAGACCGTGTGAGCCGGCGTCTGGAACACCGCAGCGGCGTGACCCATGAGCACGTTGGCCCTCTGCGCGTGTGGTTCCATCCCATCCAGCGTGCCACACCGAACTCGCCAGGGTACCCGACACGCGGCACCATGGACGCGGCACAGTGGCCCCCTGGTAGTTCCACCCAGCGGTGCGGGCAAGCCGCAGACCGGAGTCCCCGGCCCAGTGTCCGTGTGCACGGATTCACCCCGCCAAGCGGGAATGAACGGGGCGGTTCAGCCCTCCCCGAAGCCACCTTCCGAAGAGGAAGTCGGGGTGCATCGGTCGGGCCCCTGGGCGTCCGACCGGACGGGGTCGGCCGCCGTCGGTTTCAGTCCCCGCTGCCAGAGGTCGAAGTGATAGAGGGCGGCCACCACCACGCAGTGTCGGATCCGTCCGGAGGCAACCAGGCGGGGCAGCTCATCCATCGGCATCAACCGGGTGACGATGTCTTCCCCCTGATCGAACTGAACGGGGTGGGTGCACCGGCAATCTTCCACCAGCACGGTGTAGGTACGGTTGCTCTGGATGGCCGGATTGGGCAGGACCTCGCCGATCAGTCGGGCACGCACCCCGGTGTAGCCGGTTTCCTCGCGCAGTTCACGCACGGCGGTCTGCACCGGGTCGGTCTCGCCGGGATCCATCAGCCCACCCGGGATTTCCAGTTCCACACTGTCCGTCCCGTGTCGGTACTGCTCCACCAGCACGACCTGTCGGTCCGGGGTCAACGCCACCACGTTCACCCAGTCCACCGAGTCCATCACGTAGAATTCGTGGGTCCGGCCGGTTCGAGGCGAACGCTTCAGGTCCTTGCGCAGGCGAAACACCTTGAAGTCGCCCAGCGGGATGCTCTGCAGTCTTGTCCAGGGTCGAATCATGGTGGATTCAAGGCCGTGTGCCAGTTCGTGAGCCCGGTGCAGCCCGGCCCGACCGGTTCAAACGCCCGGGCGCCCGGCGTCGGATCCGTCCGAACGGGCCCGGGCAAACAACCGCAGCAGGTGGGCCAGTGCTTCCTCCCTGGACCGGCCCTTGGCCCGCGCCAGTTGCTCGGCCCGGCGCAACACATGACGGCTCATCTCCAACGATCGGTCCGCCGGGCAACCCAGGCTCTCCAACAGTCGCGCCACCGCAGCCAGCTCGGCCTCAGCATCAGACCCGGTCATGAGTGCGGGGGCCGGCCGGTACCCGGCTCAGCGGGCCTCGGCCGGTACGATACGGATGCTTTCCACGTGGATGCGCCGAATGGGGCAATCCCGTTCGTCCGTGGGTGTCCGGGCGATGCGGTCCAGCACATCCTCACCCTCCACCAGGCGGCCGAAGGCGGTGTACTTGCCATCCAGAAAACGTGCGTCGCCATGGCAGATGAAGAACTGGCTGCCGGCCGAGTCGGGATCCTGCGCGCGGGCCATGGACAACACACCGCGCACATGGGGACGGTCGTTGAACTCGGCCGGAACCCGGTAGGCCGGTCCGCCCGTGCCCCAGCGGGCTTTTTGCGATTCATCCCGGGTCAGCGGGTCACCACCCTGGATCACAAACCCGGCAATGACCCGGTGAAAGCAGGTCCCGTCGTAAAAGCCTTCCCGGGCCAGCTTCTTGAAATTCTCCACGTGCCGCGGCGCCACCTCGGGCCACAGTTCCAACACCATGGTGCCTTCGCTGGTTTGAATGACCGCCAATTCCTCCGCCATGTTTGCCTCCCGGTTCTGGGTTGTTGGTTCTGGGTCGTACCGACCGCACCCGGCCGCGCTCACGGGGCCTGCGAGGCGGGGACGATCCGGATCGTCTTCACAGTGACACGGTTCAACGGGCGGTCCTGGGCGTCGGTGGGCGTGTTGGCGATGCGGTCCAGGACCTCCTCACCCTTGATCAACCGGCCAAAGGCCGTGTACCGGCCATCCAGGTGGGGAGCATCACCGTGGCAGATGAAGAACTGGCTGCCGGCCGAGTCGGGATCGCTTCGCCGCGCCATGGAAACCACGCCGCGCTCGTGCTTGCGGGAATTGAACTCGGCCTTGATGGTATAGCCGGGGCCGCCCGTGCCCCACCGCGCTTTCTGAGACTCGTCCTTTGTCAGCGGGTCACCCCCCTGGATCATGAAACCCTTGATCACCCGGTGAAAACAGGTGCCGTCATAGAAACCCTGCCGGGCCAGTTTCTTGAAATTCTCGACCGTGCGGGGCGCCACATCCGGCCAGAACTCCAGAACCATGGTCCCCTCGCTGGTCTCGATCACCGCCACCTCGGACTCGGCGGCGCCCTTGGCCGAAGCCCCGCCAGCCGGCTGGTTGGTCGGTGTCAGGGACGCTGCGGCCCCCGCCTGTCCCAGGGCCGTACCCTGCACCAGCAGACCTGCCATCAACACCAGGCAACTCACGCCCCGGATCTCATGCAAACACGACGCCAGTCTCATACCACCCCAATCTTCCCCCTCCCTGCCGCGCTTGTCACGTCCCGAATGAACTCCGGCATCGGCCGGGTCCGTTCCAGCTCGGAACTCTGTCGGGCCGATGTGCACCAGGTCCCGGGCGCCCGCGCGGCACCTCGAGGGACCCGGTCCCGGACACGCCCCGGGCCATTACCTTTCATGGATCGACAAACACCCACCCGGAAACCGACCCCGCAACCCCGGCGGGATCAATCCTTCGGCAGGTGCTCCAACTCCCGCTGCAATTCCTCGGCCGAAGCCGGCCTGGCCTCCGGCTCCACCTCGCAACAACGCTGTACCAGCCGGTAAAAGGTAAGCCGCAGGTTCGTGGCAATCCATAAGTTGAAGCACAACCACGTCGAGGCGCCTGCCAGTTTATTGCATGATCAAGAGCAGCCTTGGCGTGGAACCAGCGGCCTCCGACCGCGCCACCAATCCGTGTCCAGACGGTACAGCCACCGGTCTCCTGCCTCGTTCCAACACCACCCAAACCGATGAAACCATCCTTGCCCCAGCCGAAAAGCCGGCGCTCTCCCTTTTGCGGCACCCGCGTCGTCGTTGGTGCGCCCGCGTGGTTGGCCCAGTGCACGCCACCGGCGGTTCACCCCTCCACGCCCGAGCTCACGGTGGACCAGCCGATTGTCCCCGGGGCGGCAGGCCCAGACGGAGTCGGGTGCGGTCATCAATCATCTCAAGGTAATTATCCGGTAACCCCAGCATCCGAAAATAGTTTGGGGGCAGGGGTTCGCGAGGAGTATGACGCGACGCATTGAAGTATCTCGCAACGTTCTTTCTGATACCTGAGATATCGAACGTCACCGGTATATCCGGCAGCTCGTCACCTTCCGCTTTGTCATCCTTATCCTGCCAGCAGACATGAAAGATCGGCAACTGGTAAACGGTACCATCGTAATCCTCCTGAATCCTTAGCCAGCGGTGGGGGCGGCGTGTCAAAGGGTGGTTTCGAATCGGAGGAGTCTCTAAACGAGATCTGGGAGGGCTCTGGGGCTCATCGGGGAGGGGTCGTCCGGGCGCCGGAAGGGCCGGAGGGCCGTGCCAGGGTGGTCTTTTTCCCAGATGCGGGAACGCTCCGCCCTGGCCGCCAGGGGCGGTCGGCGCGCGCGGGGTTCGGGCCGCGACTCCAGTTTAGCCGGAGGGCACCGCCGCTTCCGCCGCCACGGCCCGCCACCAGCGCGCTTGCCACTGGTGCC
>NZ_JAAKYA010000004.1:0-92458 GCF_011044775.1 Limisphaera ngatamarikiensis
GATGACGACCGGGGGGTGGGGCACGGCGGCGCAGGCGCGCGGGTCATGCTCTGGGGTGGGTGTGGGGGCCGGGCTTACCAGTTAGCCAATGGTGCAGAGTCCGGGTGGATGGGGGGTGCGGACTTGACGGTGGATTGGGTGGGGGTGAGTCTGCAGGCTGATGGAGCCGAACGGGGAGTGGCCAGGCATATGAATCCGGATGATCAAAAAAGTTGGGGTTGGTGGTGGCCGGTGCGGATCACATTGGGTGCGGTGCTGTGGGTGGTGGCGCGGGTGTGGGCTGCGGAGCCGGCGGACGAGCCCGGGTTTGTGCCGTTGTTTGATGGCCGGTCGCTGGCGGGCTGGCAGGTGGTGGATGGAGCGCCGGACGGGTACGAGGTCCGGGACGGGTTGTTGGTTTGCACCGAACGGGGCGGCAAGCTGTACACGACGCGGGAGTATGCGGATTTTGTGCTGCGGTTTGAATTTCGTCTGCCGGAGGGGGCGAACAACGGGGTGGCGGTTCGGGCTCCGCAGGGGGGCGACCCGGCCTATGTGGGCATGGAGATCCAGATTCTGGAGGAGACGGCGGCGTTGAAGGGCAAGTGGGGTCGGTTGCGGCCCGAGCAGTTTCACGGGTCGGTGTATGACGTGGCGGCGGCGCGGCAGGGGGCGCTGAAACCGCCGGGGCAATGGAACACGGAGGAGATCCGGGTCGAGGGCCGTCGGGTGCGTGTGCAGGTGAATGGCCGGGAGGTGTTGGATGTGGATTTGAACCAGGTGCGGGACCCGGCGGTGCTCCGCAAACATCCCGGGTTGTTTCGGGACCGGGGGTACATCGGGTTTTTGGGGCATGGCGATCGGGTGGAGTTTCGGAACATTCGGTTGAAGGAGTTGGCGGTGTCGGCGGCGCAGAAACGGGCGGGTTTTGCGAGTTTGTGGAACGGTCGGGACCTGGAGGGGTGGCGTGGCTGGGTGGATCCGCGGAAGGCTGCGCAGATGACTGCGGAGGCCCTGGCGGCGGCCCGGGCGGAGGCGGATGAGTTGATGCGCCGAAACTGGCGGGTGGAGGAGGGGGCGCTGGTGTACCGGGGACAGGGCTTCGACAATCTGTGCACGGAGCGGGAGTTTGGCGATTTTGAGCTGGAATGCGAATGGAAGATCGCGCCACGCAGTGACAGCGGGATTTATTTGCGCGGGGTTCCGCAAGTGCAGATTTGGGATCCTTACACCCCGCCGGTGGAAGGCGGGCGCGAGGTCGGATCGGGCGGATTGTACAACAACCAGCAGCATCCGTCGCGGCCGTTGGTGCGGGCGGATCGGCCGGTGGGCGAATGGAATCATTTTCGGGTGGTGATGGTGGGGGAACGGGTGCACGTGTTTTTGAACGGCCAGTTGGTGGTGCAGGACACGGTGCTGGAGAATTACTGGGACCGGACCCGACCGGTGCCGGCGCGTGGGCCCATCGAGCTGCAGGCGCACGCCACGCCGGTGTGGTTTCGGGAGTTGTGGGTTCGTGAAATCCCGTCCCGTTGAGGGGCGTCATTGCGGAGGGCAGGGAGATGAAACAGGGCCATCTGACGCGGCGTGAGTTTTTGGGCTGGTTGGCGGCGGGTGCGGTGGCCGGTTGGGGTACCGGTTGTGCGAGCGGGCCGAGGGGGCGGCGGGTGGCCCCTTCGGAGACGGTGCTGCACGCCTGCGTGGGGGCCGGCGGCATGGGGGCGAGCGATCTGGCCAGTTTCGCCCAGCACCCGTTCGTGCGGATTGTTGCGATTGCGGATGTGGACCTGGCCCGGGCCGAAGCTTGGCGGGAAAAATTCCCCGGGGTGCGGATTTACCAGGATTGGCGGCGGCTGCTGGAACGGGAGAAGGAGCTGGACAGTCTGAACGTGTCCACGCCCGATCACATGCATGCGCCGATCGCGATGGCGGCGATGCAGCGCGGGTTGCACGTGTATGTGCAGAAGCCGCTGACGCATGATTTGTACGAGGCCCGGCAGTTGACACGGATGGCGCGCGAACGCGGTCTGGTGACGCAGATGGGCATCCAGATCCATTCGCTGGCGGAGTATCGCCAGGCGGTGCAGGTGTTGCGGCGGGGACTGATCGGGAAGGTGCGGGAAGTCCATCTCTGGAGCGACAAGTCCTGGGGCGATCCGGAGCCGTTGCCGGCGCGGGTGGATCCCGTGCCGGAGGGTTTTGACTGGGACGGCTGGCTGGGGGTGGCCGAATGGCGGCCGTTCATTGGCGGGGGCTATTATCACCCGGCGAACTGGCGGCGGCGATTGGACTTCGGCACGGGCACTCTGGGGGACATGGGTTGTCACATTTTTGATCCGGTGTTCCTGGGGCTGGCGCTGACCGCGCCGCGGACGGTGCGTTCGGAGGGGCCGGCGCCGAACGCATGGAACTGGGCCACCGACGGGCGGGTGGAGTACGTCTTCCCCGGCACGGCGTATACTGCGGGGCCGGAAGTGCGTTTGACGTGGTATGACGGGCGACAGAAGCCGCCGCGTGCGGTGGTGGCGTTGTTGGAGGGTGATCCCCTGCCGGCCCAAGGGTCTATTTGCGTCGGGACCGAGGGCGTGATGTTGTTGCCGCACATCGGATGGCCGCGATTGTATCCGCGGCGGCGGTTTGAGGGGGTGCGGTTGCCGGAGGTGGAAGCGGGCAACCATTACACGCTGTTTTTGGAAGCGGTTCGGGGCAGGGGCTCGACCACGGCGGGGTTTGATTACGCAGGGCCGTTGACCGAGACGGTGTTGCTGGGGTGCGTGGCGAGCCGGTTTCCGAAAACCACGCTGGCTTGGGACTCGGAACGGCTGCGGTTTACCAACGAGTCGGAGGCGAACCGGTTTGTGCGGCGCAGATACCGCCGCGGTTGGGAGGTACGGGGTTTGTAATCGCGGCCGGCCTCGTCGTAGGGCTGTGGGGCAGGAATCTTCAGCCCGGTCCGCGTGGCGGAGCGAAGGGGTGTGGAGCCGGTGAAGGCGGGGCGCCGGGGACGGGCCGGGCGGGTGAAAGGGTTTCAGGCGGTGCGCCAGGTGAGTTGGACGTGGCGGCCGTGATCGGGATGGTGCGGGTCCAGGCAGCGCAAATGGAGGTGGATGCCGGTGGGTTCGAGGCGGGCTTGTACCCAGCCGACCGGGTACTCGGGGCGGAAGACGTAGGAGGTGGGGGGCAAATTGATCAGGTGAATGCCGCTGGGGTCGGTGGCGAGATTCCAGCGATGGGTATGGCCAAAGATGATGGCCTTGACCTGGGGACGTGGTCGCAGGATGGCGAGGAGTGTTTCGGTGTCTTTGAGACCCAATCGGTTGGGGCTTTTGTCGGGGTGATGATGGAGGACGATGATGGCGGGGCGGCGCCGACGGGCATCCAGTTCACGGGCCAGCCAGTTGAGTTGTTCCGGGCCGAGCAGGCCGGGGGTGGAGAGGGTTTGCTCGAGTGAGTCGAGCAGGAACCAGTTGGCCCTGGGCGAGGGTACAATGGCGCAACATCGGGCGCGCCAGGGGCGGTCGGGACGAAACGCCCACGGGATGGCTTCGAGGAAGCGTTCCCTGTGGTCGTGGTTTCCGACTAACAAGTGGATGGGCAGGCCGGCGGCGCGCAGTGGCTGGAGGATGGAGAGGAGTTGATGGTAGTCGCCGGTTTCGCCCTGGCTGTAGGCGAGGTCGCCGGCGATCAGGGTGTGGGCGGGTCGGGGTCGGGCGGTGAGGATTTCGTGGATGACCGTTTCGAGGTTGGGCGCCATGGCGACGCCGTTGTGGAGCCGGGTGCGGTCGGCTGCGATGTGGGTATCGGCCAACAATGCCCAGTGGTGCGGATCGGGTCGGAGTGTGCCGGCCCACAGCCGTGTACGGCCGAGGCCACCGGCCAACCCGCCGATCAACAGGTGTCGGAGGAAGGTGCGTCGGCTGAGTGGTGGGAGACGAACCGGCATGTGGGGTTTCGGGTGTGACGGTGCGTGTGGGCGGGTGCTTGGCAGTGGCCGGGGTTACGGGGCTTTGGTTCGGGAGGACGTTCCCGTGGCGGAGGCGGGTGCATTGAGGTTGAGCTGGTCCAAGACGGCCTGGGTGATGTCGTTGTCGCCGCTGCTATAGAGGACGATGGGGGTGTTTTGGGCCGACCTGGCGGAGACGTCGAGGACGAGGGAGTACCCGGCGGCGCGGGCCCGGGATTGTACGGCGGTGCGGATCTCGCCCAGGAGGTTGTTGCGCATGCGATTGCGCTGTTCGTCGATGGTGGCGCGGGCCTGGCGTTCGAACTGGGCGATGGACTCTTGCAGGTCGCGCATTTGTTTGAGTTTGGCTTCGGCGCTTTGTTTGCGGCGTTCCCGTTCCTCTTCCGAGACGGCCTGATCGGTGGCAGAAGCGAGAAGCCTTTGGTACTCCTCACTGTGTTTGCGCAGTTCTTCCAGCATGCTGCGGTGGTCCTGTTCCAGGTCGGAGGCCCGCTTTTTGAGGGCCGCCTCGGCTTCCCTGGTTTTCCAATAATTGTCGAACAAGTGGTTCAGGTCGACTGTGGCGATGCGGCCCTGGCCGAGCGCGGAGGCCGCCAGACCCATGGAGACGACAAGGGCAAAAAGTGATGCCAACCGTTTTGTCATGGGCCCAGTTAAGCAGAAGCGGTCCTGTCCGCAACGGCAAAGGCGTGGAGGCGGACGGCTGCGAGGGCGACTTGTTTCGGTGTGGGGATGGGAAGTCGGGCAGAACACGCAGCCGACCGGCTGGCCGGCTGCATGGGTCGCTTTCCGGGGGCGGGCTCGGACCGGGGTTGAATTCATGTCTTCGGGTAAACTGGCCGGGGAAGCCGTGAGGAGTTGGCCGGCAATGGCAGCGGCAGAACTGTCGCGTGGTTGGGCAACCGGGCTGGCGCGTTTGCGGATGAGCTAGGCGGGTCCGGCGTTTTCGCCCTGGGCACGTTGCAGACGGTCGGCGATGCCGGCCCAGGCGGGGTCGTCGGGCACGGCTTCCATGACGATGAGTTGAGCCCCGGATTGGTCGCAACGGTGCCAGGCGGCGTAGAGGGCGCGGGCATAAGCGCCGGGTTCGTGCGGCAGGAGGCGGACTTCGGCCACGCGCGCGGGGTCGGGCACGCGGCTGTGGGCCAGCACGTGGGCCCGGGCCGGGTCGAATCCGCGGGTGCGGAGTTTCCGGCACAGGTCGTCGGTGTTGTGCCAGCGGAGGACCAGGAGGGGCGCGGCCGGGGCGTAGTGTTTGGGGAACAGGCCGGGGCTGGCTTGTGGGGCGTGGGGGTCGGGCGCCGACCGGAGCCGGGTCACGGGTGTGTTCAGCACGGCAGCCAGGGCGTCGGCGTGGATCATGCCCGGGCGCAGGATGCAGGGGGGAGAGACCGTAAGGTCCAGGACGGTGGATTCGATGCCCACGGTGCAGGGTCCGCCGTCCACAATGAGTGGGATTCGACCGCCCAATTGGGCGGCGACGTGACCGGCTTCGGTGGGTGAGACCCGGTTGGCGAGGTTGGCGCTCGGAGCGGCCAAGGGGAAGCCGCAGGTTCGAATGACAGCCTGGATCAGCGCATGGTCGGGCCATCGCAGGGCCACCGTGGGCCGGCCCGCGGTAACTTCGGGGGGAATGATGTCTGTTTTGGGGAGGACCAGGGTTAAGGGCCCCGGCCAGAAGGCACGGGCCAGGGCCTCCGCTGCCGGGGGCCAGGCGCCGGCGCAGCGCCGGGCCATTTCGAGCGAAGCCACGTGGACGATCAGCGGGTTTGACGGCGGGCGGCCTTTGATCTCGTAAATCTTGCGGACAGCGGCAGGGTTCAGGGCATTGGCCGCCAGGCCGTAAACGGTTTCGGTGGGCAGGGCCACGACGTTGCCCGCACGCAACAGTTCCGCCGCCGCCCGCACGGCTTCTTCGAGCCGTTCCGGCGTGTCGGCCGACAGAATGAGTGTCTGGTCGGGATCTGTCATTTTCCACAGGCCCGGCCGGCTTTGTCCGCGGGGCTCGGTGGACCTGCACCGGGCGGGATCTGATGGTGCCGAACGGGCTTCACCGGGCCGGTCATCATGAGGCGCCGCAGCACGGAGGGCAAGGCTGCCGGGGGTGATTGCGGAAACTGCCGGGGGCCAATGGCAGGATTCGCAAGGCTTTTGGCGCAATGAACATTATGGTTCGTGATGGGGGCCGGGTATATTCGAGGTGAGATGACGGAAATTCCGCACAGCGCCAGCGGCAGGGTACCGCGCGGACCGGAGAGGCCGGTTGAAGGGGAAGACCGGCGGTTTCGAAACAAGCCGGGGTGCGGAGGAGTTCCGTCGGGATACCAGGCTGAGAACATTTCCACAGGATGGCTCCCATGCGCGTGACTGTTCCGATGCGGAATGACCTGCGTACGTTGCGGACCGGGTGCGGTCCGGTGCCGAAGGGGTTTACGTTGATTGAGCTGCTGGTGGTGATTGCGATCATTGCGATCCTTGCGGGGATGTTGTTGCCGGCACTTTCGAAGGCGAAGGGCAAGGCGCAGGGCATTGCCTGCATGAACAACACCAAGCAGGTGATGACCGGGTGGATGTTGTACGTGGGGGACAACGACGATCGGATGCCGCCGAAACTGGTGGGCAACGGTGTGGACTGGTTCATGAACCCGGACAATACCAATGCCTTGAAGCTGATTGATCCGGAGTCGTCGCTGCTGGCGCCGTATGTGCGGCAGCCCGGGGTGTACAAATGCCCGGCGGACACGGTTCCCTCCCAGAACGGGCCGCGGGTCCTGAGCATTTCTGGTAACGCGTTTTTGGGCGGGATCAGCGTGACCGTGATCAATCCGAACGTTTACAACCGGATCTACCCCGAGAAAGGGTTCACGAAGGTGACCCAGCTTGTGAAGCCGGGGCCTGCGATGACGTTCGTCACGTTGGATGAGCATCCGGGGAGCATTGACGATGCGGTGTTCCATTCCGTGGGCGGGGCGGATCTGGCATCGGCCGTGTTCCGCAATTTGCCGGCCAGCTATCATGCCGGCGGCGGCGCCAACTTCTCGTTTGCCGACGGGCACTCGGAGATTCACCGGTGGAAGGATGCCAGGACGAAACGGCCCGTGGTGCCGGGCCAGGTGGAACGGAACGTGCCGGCCCGCGGCAATCCGGATTACCTTTGGCTGAACGATCGGCTGCCCTACAACTGACGGTGGCGCGTGGCCGCAACCCGGGGGCGGTGCCGCCCGGTCAGTTGTTTTGGATGTTTCAGGACCAAACCCGGAACCCCAACCTTGGACTCAGGAGATGTCAACATGCTGCAGAAACCGGCGGATTGGCGTGGGAACCTGACGAGCGTGCCTGGCGGATGGCGCAGGTCGTGGCGGGTGCGGGAGCTGGCAGTGTTGCTGGGCTGTTTGTTGCCCGCATGGGTGGGGGCGCAGACGGTTCATTTCCGCACCATGCAATTGCGTCACACGGTGCCGGTGGGATCGTCGGGCTCGGTCGTTTGGTCCAACTATGCGGTTTTGACGGGGGTGACCGGGCCGGTGAACGTGACCGTGTCGGGTCTGCCCGCCGGGGCGTCTGCGACCGTGAGCCCGTCGTCGTTGACGGAATCGGGGCCGGTGATGTTGACGCTCAACTGGAACAATGTGGCCGAGGGCGAGTATCCGTTCCGGCTGGAGGGTTCGGGTGGCGCGACGAACCACCTGGTCCTGACGTTGCAGGTGGCGCATTTCTGGAACGGGAGTGACGGCGTGGCCGGTTCGTGGTCATCGCCCTCCAGTTGGTTGGGTGGGTCGGTACCGCCGGAAGGGGCTGACATCGTTTTCAGCGATCTGGGCGGTCAGACGGCGCAGTTTACCAATGTGTTGGTGGACCGTGATGTGCGGGTGGGTTCGATTCGTTTCGCCACCACCAATACCACGCGATACTACACGCTGGCGTTGGAACCCGGCCGCACGCTGGAGGTGGTGGGTCCGCTCGGGTTCAGGGTCCTGCGGGACTATATCGAGGACAACTCCACCGGCTGGTTGTGGCTTGGTAATTCCCCGATGATTTCCGTGGTGGGGCCGGAGGCGACGATGGTGGTGAGCAACACCGCGGCGGAGATTGCGGTGTTGGTGGGGGGGCAGCAGAACCATGAGCTCAATCTGGCGGCCCTGGGGACGCTGGTGGCGCACGTGCGCCGGCTGGGTTTTGGTGATTACGCGTCCTGGCCGAATTACATGAACCTGCTGGACAACGGGTATGCGGGGCGTCCCCGCCGGTTTTTGCCGGCGGTGTACCTGGCCCGGACCAATCGGATCACTGCGACGTACACGGATCCGGACAATTACCAGAACCCCGATACGCGGATCTTTTCGATGACGTTCCTGAGCAGCGCGCTTTCGGGCACGACCTCGCAGCGGGATTTCTTCCTGGGGGCATACAACGAATTCTTCATGGAGAGTGTGTGTTTTATCGGGGCCAATTCCCAGGGGCGGGTTCGATTTAATCCGGCCTTTGCCACGAACCGTCCGGTTGCGATTTTCCGCAATGTGGATGGGGGTCGGATGAAGGTGTTTGCCGTGTCGGACGAGAGCGGTCCGGGGGCGGGGTCTAGCAACATCAAGAGCTGGTTGTACTTCGGCGACAACAACGGCAGCGTGGATATTTTGGCGGATTTGTTTTACATCTCGCGGGACCGGCCGGTGTTGTCCGGGGACCCCAACTTTCAGGGGCAGATGTTCGTGGGTGGGGGTGTGATTGATGTGAACCGGGCGGTGCTCGGTTTTCAGGATGGCGGATCGCGGGAGGGGATGGCCGGTTTCAACGCGCGCGGCTACTGTCAGGGGTTGCTGGTGATCAGCAACACGGCGGTGCTGCGGGTGAACGAGGTGTTGGAGTTGGGTTATACCACCGAGACCATCGCCGAGGGCGAGCCGTGGAACACGCGCGGGCAGTTGGTTGTGGGGCCGGGCGGCACGGCCATGATCAACCGGATCGAGGTGGGCGGCGTGACGAAATTGTCGGGCGACAACGCGGTGGTGGTGACGAATGGCGCGACGCTGATCCTGACCAACACGGCGGCCGGTCCGGAGAAGAAACTGGCGCGGCTGGTGTTGCAGAATGCGCGGCTGGTCTTGCACGTGGACGGTACGCGGACCGAGCCCTACATCTACGTGACCAACTTTACCGCGACGGGCACGGCGACCGAGCTGCGTCTGGCGGAAATCCGGAATGTGTCGCAGTACCCGGCCGAGATTCCGCTGGTTGCCTATGAGACGGCGTCGGCGAGTCTGGCGCTGACGCTTCCGGACGGGTTCTATGGTTACCTGGTGGATGACACGGCCCGGAAACTGCTCGTGGCGGTGGTGGACACCAACGCACCGGCGCAGGTGGTGTGGGACGGCACGGTGAATGGTCAGTGGGACTTCACCACGGCCAACTGGAAGGGTGGCGGGAAATTCGCCAATGGCGCCCCGGTGGTGTTTGACGACACGGCTTCGGGCACGACCAGTGTGACGGTGATGGGGACGGTGGCGCCCGGGGCGGTATTGATCACCAACCAGGCCAGGCCCTACTCGTTCAGCGGCGGCATCATCGCGGGCACGAGTCCGATGACCAAACAGGGCACGGGCATCGTGACCATGGATGCGCAGAGTCAGCTGCCGTTGATGTTGGAGCAGGGCACCGTGCAGGGTGCCGGGACCCTGGGGACCACCACGGTGGGGCCCGAGGGCACGCTGAACTTTGCCGGGACCATCAATGGTTTGATCTCCTCGGGCCGGGTGGTGAGTTCGGGCCTGATCAACAACGGGATCACGATCGAGGGTGGCAGCTTTGAGGCTTCGGGCATCATCACGGGGCCGGTCCGGATCAATGGGGGCACCGCGCGGATCACCGCCACGGGCACGGTGAACGCGACGGGCACGTCCACGGTGGAAGCCGGTGGGACCCTCATCCTGGACGGGCGGTGGGTGAACACCGAGGGCCGTTTGAATGTCAACGGCACGTTGATGGGTGAGGGGGTGGTCAGTGATCCCGATGGGTACACCCTGGGCGTGGACGGACGGCTCTCCATCAACAGCGGGGGCGTGCTGTCGCCGGGCCATTCGATCGGCGTGCTGTCGGTGGAAGGTCGGTTCGACCTCAACCCCGGTGCGCGGCTGATCATCGAGGTGGACATGAATCACCCGGCCCGGAACGATGTGGTGGCCGTGGACGTGTTCGGCAACATCCGCGGCATCATCACGATGACCAACATTGGCAACGTACCGTTCGCGGTGGGTCAGAGCTTCCTGATTGTGAGCAACAACTTCAACCTGCCCAATTCACCGCTGAACCCGAACATTGACTTCCAGTTTGATCCGCCCTCGCCGGGGCCGGGCATGCGCTGGGACGGCAGTGATCTGGCGACCAACGGCATTGTGCGGATCGTGGGGGCGCCGTTGGAACCGCCGCAGGTGGGTGTGACCGTGGCGGATGGCAGGATCACGTTGGAATGGCCCCAAGCGTACGTGGGTTGGACGCTTCAACGGCAGGTCCGCACGCTGGCGCAGGGCATCAGCCTGAATCCGGCGGACTGGGAGCCCGTGCCGGGTTCGCAAAGTACGAACCGGTATGTGATCACGGTGGACCCGCAGGCGCAGGCGGTGTTCTATCGGTTGGTTCAGCCGTGATCCGGTTTGGCGATGGGATTTGGCGCCGGTCCGGTTTCGCCCGGGCCGGCGCCCCTTTTCGTCGGCTGGCCCGACAACGTTTCGCGCGGCCCGGGTTTGGGCTCCTCTTGCTGACCGCCCTTGTCCTGGTCTGGTGGGTTTGGGAAGGGCACGCAATGGCGTCCGTACGTGTGGACCTGAATCCACCGGAGCCGCGGCAGGATGTGCGGACGCCTCACTGGGAGAACTGGCACTGGCGGGGCGACCGGGAAGCGACGGCCGGCTTTGATGGTGTGCGTGTGACGTTGCGGCCGGTGGGTTCGAACCGGCTGGAGGTGTTGTGGGTGAAGGCGTTTTTGGACGACGGCGTGCGATTGGGGTCGGACGGCGTGCGGGTCCGATGCCCCGGTGGCACCGGCGGCCTGGAACTGCTGTTGGAAGGGCTGTCGCCGGGGCGGCACACGCTGGCCACCTGGCACAATGAGCCGCGGGAGACCGTTCCGACCCCGTTTTCGGTGTGGCTGGAGGGTCGCAAGGTGGTGGGACCGATCCGGCCCTCGCATCGGGTGCGACATGACGACGACATCACCACGGTTTGGGTGGAGTTTGAGGCCGGGTCGGATGGGGCAGTGGTGTTCACGTTTCGCCCCGAGCCCGGTGGCGGTGGCGATGGAGGGGAACTGGTGCTGAATGGTTTTGCGCTGGACGTGCCCGATCCTTCACGACAGGCGCGGCGACCTTGGCCGGCCCGGGACGATGAGCATGTGGCAGCCGGGCCGGGCGGCACGGTCCGTTTGACCTGGGTGTCGGGCGCGGGGGCGGTGGCGCATCATCTGTACTTTGGGACGAATTGGGCCGAGGTGAGTGCAGCCCGGCCCGGTGACGAACCCTACCTGGGCCGTCTGACGACGATGGCCCATGCGGTGAGTGGGCTGAATCATTTTCCGGAGTATTTCTGGCGGGTGGATGAGGAGGACGCGACGGGGCGGATCACCCGGGGTGAAGTGTGGCGGTTTCGTGTCCGGCATCGAGCCTTTCCGACGGCCGAGGGGTACGGTGCCTTTGCGCGCGGGGGTCGGGGCGGGCGCGTGATCAAGGTCACGAATTTGAACGACAGCGGACCGGGCAGTTTGCGGGCGGCGGTGGAGGCGGAGGGGCCGCGGACGGTGGTGTTTGATGTGGGGGGCATGATTACGTTGAAATCGCCCCTGGTGGTTCGGAATCCGTATTTGACGGTGGCGGGGCAGACGGCGCCCGGCAAGGGGATTTGCATTCGGGGGTACAACTTCGGTGTGCTGGGCACGCACGACGTGATCATCCGTTACATCCGTGTCCGGCCCGGGAACATTTCGGGCGAGACGCTGGACGGCATGGGTTTGGCCTCGAGCGATCACTGTATTGTGGACCATTGTTCGATCAGTTGGACGCTGGACGAGGCGTTCAGTTCCCGCGGGGCACGGAACATTACGTTACAACGGACACTGATCGCGGAGGCGTTGAATGAGGCCGGGCACCGGAAGTATCCGCCCGGGACGCGCCACGGGTACGCGGCCAGCATCGGCGGGTTGATCGGCAGTTTCCATCACAATCTGTTGGCCCATTGCGCGGGGCGGAACTGGAGTCTGGCGGGTGGTCTCAATCAGAGCGGGCGGCACACCGGCTGGCTGGATATCCGGAACAATGTGGTGTACAACTGGCATCATCGGACCACCGACGGCGGGGCGGCGAAGGTCCAGTTTGTGAACAACTACTACAAGCCCGGCCCGGCCACGGAATGGTTCTGGATTCTGCGCCCGCAGCGTGAGGGAGTGGCTCGGTTCGGACCGCAGGACTATTACGTGGTCGGCAATGTGCTGGAGGGTCGGGTGGGGCCGGACGAGAAATGGGGTGGTGTGCGGTTTTGGCCGGGCGAACCTCCGGAGAGTTATTTGCACGAGGAACCGTTTTTCGATCCGATGGTGCGGACGCATACCGCTTACGAGGCGTTTACGAACGTGTTGGCGAACGTGGGTTGCAATGTTCCCGTGCAGGATGAGACGGACCGGCGGATCCTCGAGGAGGTGCGGACCGGCACGGCGCGGTATCGGGGGAGTCGGACCGGCCTGCCGGGGTTGCCCGATTCGCAGGAGGACGTGGGCGGCTGGGAGGAGTATCCGGAAGTGCACCGGCCGGAGGGATGGGACCGGGACGGGGACGGGATGCCGGATGATTGGGAGAGACGTGCGGGGCTGGACCCGCTCGACCCGACCGATGCGTGGGGGGATCGGGACGGCGACGGGTACACCAATTTGGAGGAGTATCTGGGCTGGTTGGTGGGCGAGTTTCCGGACCCGGACCGACCGGGATCGTGACCGGTCGTGGCGCCGGACGCGGAGACCGGGGTGACGCATGCGCAACGAGTTGCAAGGTGGGTGGAGACCGTGGCTGTCGGGGGTTCTTTGGGCCTGCGCCTGGGGTGTGTCCGTGGCCGGGACGGACCGGTTGCAGGTGTTGGATGCGGAGGCTCATCGCCGGTGGGTGGAGGAGTTCAATTCCGGCGATGTGGAAACGGTGGTGAATGCGGTTCCAAACGCCGTGGCATGGGGTTGGTTGCGGGACCAGATCCCTTTTTTTGATTGTCCGGACGCTGCGGTGGTGCGGACGTACTATTTCCGGTGGTGGGTGTACCGGAAACACCTGCGGTGGACGCCGACGGGCTGGGTGGTGACGGAGTTTTTGCCGCCGGTGAGTCATGCCGGGCCCTTCAACACCATCAGTTGTGCCCTGGGCCATCATTTGGCGGAGGCACGCTGGTTGCGTGATCCCGTTTACGGGGAGGACATGTTGCGGTTCTGGCTGCGGGGGCATGAGGGCGGGCCGCAACCGCACCTGCACCGGTTCAGCCAATGGCTGGCGGCGGCGGTGCATGACTGGTATTGCGCACGGGGGGATTTGCGGGCGGCCGGTGCGTGGCTGGACGATCTGATGGCGGATTACGAGGCCTGGGAGCGCGAGCGGGGTCGGCCGGACGGTCTGTTTTGGCAGTACGACGTGCAGGACGGGATGGAGGAATCCCTGAGCGGGTCGAGGACGCAGCGCCATGTCCGTGTGCCATTGAACGCCTACATGTACGGCAACGCACGGGCCATTGCGGAGATGGCGCGCCGGGCGGGGCGCGGGGAGCTGGCCGCCGCGTATGAACGCAAGGCGGAGCTGCTGCGGGAGCGGTTGCTCCAGCGGTTATGGGATCCGGAGGCGCAATTTTTCAAGACATTGCGGGAGGATGGACGTTGGGCGGATGTGCGGGAGGCGACCGGGTTTCTTCCCTGGGCGTTTGGCGTGGTGCCGGCGGGACGGGGTTATGAACGAGCGTGGTTGGAACTGACGAATCGGAGCGGGTTTTGGGCGCCGGCGGGTCTGACGACGGCGGAACGGCGGCATCCGCGGTTTCGGTCCCATGGGGTGGGTCGGTGCGAGTGGGATGGTGCGGTGTGGCCGTTTGCCACGTCGCAGACGTTGGGTGCGTTGGCGCGTGCGTTGCGGGAGGATCCGGCCACGCCGCTGTCGTTGAGGGACTGGTTTGAGGCATTTCTGATCTACACGCGATGTCACGAGCGGCGGGGTCGTCCGTGGATCGGGGAGTATTTGGACGAGGTTACGGGCGACTGGATTGACCGGGGCGATCGGAGCAAGGATTACAACCATTCCACGTACGCGGATTTGTTGATTACGGGCCTGGTGGGGGTGGTGCCCGGGGCGGGGGCTCGTTTGGAGATCCGGCCCTTGTTGCCGGGATCGGTCTGGGACTGGTTCTGTTTGGACGGTCTGCCGTATCACGGTCGGACGGTGACGATTCTCTGGGATCGGGATGGCACGCGGTATGGTCGGGGTGCCGGCTTTCAGGTGTGGGTGGACGGGGTGTTGATGGCCCGGTCAGAGAGTTTGGGGACGTTGTCATGCGAACTGCGGTGAGAGGATTCGGACTGACGTTGTGGCTGGGTGCGGGCCTGTTGTGGGTTATCGGGGTGCAGACCGCGGGAGGGGAAATGCAGGTCCGCGTGCCGGAGGTGCGGTCTGATCGGCAGGGGCGCCTGGAACCGGTGGCGACGGAGCGGGGCGACCGTATCCCTGACTTTTCGTACTGCGGGTACGCGGAGGGCAGGGAGCTGTTGCCCGGGGTTCCCGTGGTCTGCGTGGTGCGGCCGGGTGCGGGAGACGACACGGCACGAATTCAAGCGGCGCTGGACCAGGTGGGCGCGCGGGAGCCGGACGCCCGCGGGTGGCGTGGGGCAGTGTTGCTGTTGCGGGGCCGGTATGAGGTGGGAGGTCAGCTGGTGCTGCGTGCTTCGGGTGTGGTGTTGCGCGGGCAGGGGATGGGCGAAGATGGCACGGTGTTGGTGGCGACGGGGGTGGATCGCCGGCCGTTGCTGCGCGTGGCGGGGGTCGATGACCGGCGGATCCGGACCAACGCGGCTTGGGTGATGACGGATGGATACGTACCGGTGGGAGCCACCAATTGTTCGGTTGTCGATGCGGCGGGGTTGGAGGCGGGTCGGCGGGTGTTGGTGGTGCGGCCTTCGACCCGGGCGTGGATTGAGCGGTTGGGGATGCAGGAACTGGGCGGGGGCGTGGGGGCGGGATGGAAGCCGGGATCGCGGGACGTTGCGTGGGAACGCACGATCACCCGGGTGGAGGGCAACCGGGTGAGCTGGGAGGTACCCATCACCACCGCGCTGGAGTCGGACCTGGGTGGGGGCTGGCTGGCGGTTTTGGACTGGCCGGGCCGGATCCGGCAGGTGGGGGTGGAAAACCTGCGCATGGAATCGGCTTATGACGTGCAGCGTCCCCTGGACGAGGATCATGCCTGGTACGGGGTTACGCTGGAGAACGTGGAGGATGCGTGGGTGCGGCGGGTTGTCTTTCGACATTTTGCCGGCGGTGCGGTGGCGGTTTATGAGACGGCGCGCTGTGTGACGGTGGAGGATTGTCTGGCTCTGGCGCCGGTGTCGGAGCCGGGGGGGCACAGGCGACAGAGCTTTTTCACCGCCGGGCAGCAGACGTTGTTTCTCCGGTGTTACGCGGAGGAAGGGGTTCATGACTTTGTGGTGGGGCACTGTGCGGCCGGGCCGAACGCGTTTGTGTTGTGTGAGGCGGAGAGGTCTCTGGGCGACAGTGGCCCATGGGAGAGTTGGGCCAGTGGCGTGTTGTATGACAACGTGACCGTGGACGGGGCGGCGTTGAGTCTGGGGTTTTGGCCGGGGAATCATCGTCGGGTGGGCTGGGCGGCGGCGAATTCGGTGTTGTGGAACTGCAGTGCGTCGGTGGTCCGGTGCTGGAATCCGCCGGGGGCGTGGAACTGGTCGTATGGGTCGTGGGGTGCGTTTGAAGGGGACGGTGTGTGGCGGCAATCGAACGAGTTTGTGCAGCCGGTGAGTTTGTGGGCGGCCCAACTGGTGGCGCGCGGGGTGGGGGACGCGGCGCGTCTGCGATTTCCGCCGAAGTCGCGGGAGGATGTGACCAATCCTGCGCCGGACCGGGCCCGGGAACTCAGCGAGGGCTCGCGCCAGCCGGCCCTGACGTTGCGGGCGTGGATTGAGAACCTGGTCGAGAGGGAACCGCTGCCGTGCGAGCCGGGGTCGGCGCCGGAGCTTGCCGCAACGGCTCCTGCAGGGGCGGAGGACGTGGGGCGACCGCGATTGCCCGTGCGGGTGGAGAATGGCTGGGTGGTGGTGGGCGACCGGTTGTTGACGGGCGGGATTTTGGAAACGGCCTGGTGGCGCGGCAGCCGTTTGCCGGGAGAAGCCGGGGAGCACGGGCCGGCGCTGACGCGGTTCATGCCGGGCCGGGTGGGGCGAGGCTGGACGGATGACCTCAACGAGGTGGCGGCGCAGATGGAGCGGGAGAATCGGCCGGTTTTCGAGCATCACTACGGGTTGTGGTATGACCGACGCCGGGATGATCATCAAATGGTGCGGCGGCGGGACGGCGAGGTGGTGGCGCCGTTCTTTGAGCAACCGTTTGCGCGGAGCGGACAGGGGAAGGCCTGGGACGGGTTGAGCCGGTACGACCTGACGCGGTTCAACCCGTGGTATTGGGATCGGTTGCGGGCGTTTGCGCGGATTTGCGATGCGCGCGGTTTGGTGCTGCTGCATCAGCACTATTTCCAGCACAACATCCTGGAGGCGGGGGCGCACTGGGCGGATTTCCCCTGGCGCCCGGCCAACAACATCAACGACACGGGCTTTCCCGAACCGCCGCCGTATGCGGGGGACAAACGCATTTTCATGGCGGCGCAGTTCTATGATGTCGGTCACCCGACCCGGTCGGCCCTGCATCGGGGTTACATCCGGCAATGTCTGGGGGCGCTGCGGGAAGCGGGCAACGTGTGGAATTCGCTGGGTGCGGAGTTTACCGGACCGGAATCGTTCATGCGGTTTTGGCTGGAGACCGTGGCGGCGTGGGCGGCGGAGACGGGCTCGGACCCGGTGGTGGTCCTGTCGGCGACGAAGGACGTGCAGGACGCGGTCCTGGCGGACGAAGGGCTGCGGTCGGCGGTGGACGTGGTGGATTTCCGGTATTGGTGGCGGACGGCCAGGGGTGAGTTTGCGCCGCCGGGGGGTGCACATCTGGCGCCCCGGCAATTTGAGCGGCGCTGGACCGGCGGGCGTCCCACGGACGAGGATCTGGCCGGGATGGTGAGCGAGTACCGACGACGTTATCCGGGTCCGGCGTGGATCTGTAACTTTGACACGGCCCGTTGGGCGTGGGTGTGTGCCGGGGGGTCGCTTCCGCGGCTGCCGTCCACGACCGATGCCGGGTTGTTGCGGGCAATCCCGCGCATGCAACCGTGTTCGGGGCTGACCGGCAATGGTGCCTGGGGTTTGGAGGAGACCGGTCGGCAGTGGCTGGTCTATGTCCGGGCGGGCGCGGAGGTGACGATCGAGTGCGGGCCGGAGGGTTGGGAGGTTTGCGAACTGGAAACCGGCTCGGGTCAGGTCCGGCACCGCCTGGATTCCGTGGGTCCGGTTGTGAAATTGACGGGCCCGGGCGTGTGGTGGCTGATCCGGCAACCGGCGGGCGCGGGCTGAGGCGGAAGCTCCGTCCGGAGTGGCCCGAGGCGACCTGTCGCAACTGCGGGTCGCGGAGGCATGGGCTCCGGGTTGAGTCCGTTGCGTGGGGAAATCGCACGGCGGCGCCCTGCCGGGGGTCGGGTGCCCTGGCTCGTGTGGAGGATTGAGGACGGGAGCAAGAACAGCGGTATGTCGAGTTGCCTGGTGCAGAGGAGTGGGAGCAAACCGCCTTTGGGGGCGGCGTGCGTGAGGTGGGTCGTTGCCTGGATGTGGTTCCTGTGGGGAATGGTTTGGGCGGTTGGGTCGCCCGGGTTTGCCGGACCGGCATGGGGGCCCGGCGTGACCGTGGTGTTGGACAGTGGCGATGTTGTCGGTCCGCGGGTGGAGTACGGTTTGCATCGGTTGAGGGAGGCGTGGATTTCAGCGGGGGCGCGGGTGGTTTCGGCGGGGACTGCTTTGGGGACGAATCCTGTCGTGCGTGTGCGTCTGGAGCGCAGGAAGGTCGGGGCGAGCGTGGCGGAAAGTTTTGCGGTGCGGGTACGTCCCGGCGGGTGGGTGGTGGAGGCCGGAGATGAGACGGGGTTTTTGTACGGCTGCCTGGGCCTGGCGGAGGAGGTGCGTCGAAAAGGGGGCGGGCCGGTGGAGGATCGGGTGGAGAGGCCTGCTTTGAAGCTGCGCGGGGTTTGTGTGGGACTACAGAAGCCGACGATTCTGCCGGGTCGGCAGGTGTACGAGTATCCGTGGACGCCGGAGCTGTTTCCGTGGTTTTACGATCGCGCGATGTGGAGGGAGTTTCTCGATGTGTTGGCGGAGTGCCGCTACAACACGCTGTATTTGTGGAACGGGCACCCGTTCGGGTCGGTCGTGCGCGTGCCGGAGTATCCGGAGGGCGTGGAGGTGCCGGAGCCGGTGCTGCAGCGGAACATGGACATGATGCACTGGCTGGCCCGGGAGTGTGATCGGCGGGGTATCTGGCTGGTGGTGATGTTTTACAACATCCTTCTGCCGCAGCCGCTGGCGGAGAAGCACGGGTTGCCCACGCAGTTGAGCCGACCGCATCCGGTGGCGGCGGATTACACGCGCAGGGCGATTGCCACGTTCATCCGGGAATATCCGCATGTGGGGTTGCTGGTCTGCCTGGGCGAGGCGTTGCAGGGCGCGGAGCACCAGTTGGATTGGGCGACGAACGTGATTCTGCCCGGGGTGATGGAAGGCGCGCGTGCGGCGGGATTGAAAGAACTGCCGCCCCTGATCATCCGAACGCACGCCACGTATGCCGAACGGGTGTTGCCGCCGTGTTTTGCGTTGTACACAAACCTCTACACGATGACCAAGTTCAACGGCGAATCGCTCACCACGGATCGTGTGCGCGGGCGGTTGCAGGAGTTGCACCGGCGGATGGCGGCGATGGGGCCTCACGTGGTGAACGTGCATATTTTGGCCAATCTCGAGCCGTTCCGGTATTTCGCGCCGGGTTTCATTCGGCGATGCGTGCAAGGGATGCGGGAGGATCTGGGCGCGGCCGGGTTGCATTTGTATCCGCTGGCGTACTGGAACTGGCCGGACGCCCCGGACCGGGTGGAACCGCCGCTGCGCCAGTGGGAGCGCGACCGGGGTTGGTTCGAGGCGTGGGGCCGATATGCATGGGATCCGGACCGGCCCGAGGAGGGAGAACGGGTGCATTGGCGGGAGCGGGTGCAAGAATGGTTTGGTTGTGGTGCGACAACGGCGGACCGGTTTGTGGAGGCGTGTGATGAGGCAGGGTTGGTGGCGCCAATTCTCCTGCGGCGCTTCGGCATTACGGAAGGGAACCGGCAGACGTTGTCGCTGGGGATGACCCTGGAACAGTTGGTGCATCCGGAACGGTTTCAACCGGTGCGAGATTTGTGGGAGTGTCTGGCCCCGCCCGGCTGGCGGTTGCAGGAGTACGTGGCGCGGAGTGCGGCAGGGGAACCGTGTCCGGGGGAGACGCCGGCGCGGGCCCGGGAGGAGGCCCTGGCAAGGGCGGAACGTGCGGTGGCGCTGCTGGAGGGTGCGGAGGCGGACGTACGGAGGAACCGGGAAGAATTCCGCCGGTGGCAGAACGACCTTCGGTGCCTGGCAGCGATGGCGCGCTTTTACGAGGCCAGGACGCGCGCAGCCGAAGAGGTTCTGAGGTACCGGCGGGACGGCGATGCGGTGCGGTTGGACCGGGCGGCGGCGGCTCTGGCGGAGAGTGTGACCGCGTTTGAGGAACTCACCCGGCTGGCAGGCCCGGCTTATCGCTTTGCGAACAGTTTGCAGACGGGACATCGGCGGATTCCGTTTCCCGGGGTGGTGGCGGGTGTGGTGACGAATTATCACTGGTCGCATGTGTTGCCGCTGTATCGTGCCGAGCTGGCCACATTTCAAGGGCGGTTGGAACAGTGGAGACAGGGCCGGTTGCAGGGCCGGGAGCCGCCGCCACGGCCATGGCGGGCGGCAAGCGTGCGGGTGTGGAGCGACTGGGCGGAGACCTATGAGGTTGTGCCGGGCGCGCAGCCTTTTCGGGACCGCGGATATCGTCTGGTGGAACTGGCCCCGGAACTCCACGGCTTGACGGGGATTCGGTTTTCGCATGAGGAGGCCAAGAACGGTCGGTACCGGCCGGTGGAGTTTGAAGTGGAGGAGGCGGTGTACGTGTTGCTGGGCCTGTTTCGGGACGAACGCGACATCTGGTTGCAACCGCCGAACGTGGATGCGGCGGCGCACTGGGCGGAACAGGGTGGCTCGGAACCCATTCTGCGGGGGGCGGCGCGGGTGGAACAGTGTCCCTTGGTGGACGTGTACGCTTTGCGGTATCCAGCGGGGCGGCACCGTCTGGAAGTGCCGGGTTCGGGAAGTTTTGTGGTATTGGGCGTGGTACCGGCTTCCGAGACCTTGCGCCGGCGGGACCTGGAAGATCAATGGCCGTAACCCGGCCGGGGCTGTGTTGGGAGGAATCGTGACGGTTGGGACCGGAGGAGATTCGAGGATGAAATCCGGAGTGAAGAGTCTGAGGCGGGTCGGCCCGGTGCTCTGGGTTGCGGCATGGCTGGTGGGTGTACCGGTGTCCGGCGCCGGACCCGGGGAGCCGCGGTGGGAGACGTTGGAACCGGGGTCCTCGCGTTGGACCCAGGGATTTTGGGCGGGACGATGGGCGTTGTGTCGGACGCAGACCCTGCCGGCGCTGGACCGGCTGTTTTCGGGGGCCGAGCCCACACATTTCTGGCGCAATTTCGAGGTGGTGGCCGGTGAAGCGGAGGGGCGGCGCCGCGGCGCGCCGTTCAACGATGGGGAATGTTACAAGTGGCTGGAGGCGGCGGTGGCCTTTCTGGCGTTGGCACCCGATCCCGGACTGGAAGCGCGGGTGGAGGACCGGATTGCGTTGATTGCCCGTGCCCAGGATCCCGATGGCTACCTGCAGACCAGTGTTCAGTGGCGCATGCGTCAGGGGGACACGAATGCGGTACCGTTCGGCGACCGATTTCAATTCGAGCTCTACAACCTGGGGCATCTGTTCAGTGCGGCGGCGCTGCATTACCGGGTGACGGGTCGCACCTCGTTGCTGGCCGTGGCGGAGAAGGCGGCCGGGCGTCTGGAACGTGCGCTGATCGAGCCGGTGCCGGAGGCGGTCCGTCGACCGGTTTGCCCCTCGCATTTCATGGGTTTGGTGGACCTGTACCGGGCGACGGGCCGGACGCGCTGGCTGGATCTCGCCCGTCGTTGTTGGGCCGTGCGCAGCGGGGTGGCGGGCGGGGATGACGACAATCAAGACCGACTGCCGTATCGCGATCATGCCGAAGCGGTGGGACATGCGGTGCGGGCCAACTACCTGTATGCCGGGGCG
The DNA here is from genome assembly GCF_011044775.1 of Limisphaera ngatamarikiensis. NCBI lineage: Bacteria > Pseudomonadati > Verrucomicrobiota > Verrucomicrobiia > Limisphaerales > Limisphaeraceae > Limisphaera > Limisphaera ngatamarikiensis. The sequence continues at coordinate 21,460 of NZ_JAAKYA010000004.1, forward strand.
GCCGATCTGTATCTGGAAACGGGAGACGCCGGGCTCTGGCCGCCGTTGACGCGGGTCTGGTCCAACGTTGTGGAGAAGAAGCTCTATCTGACCGGCGGCTGCGGCGCCCTCTATGATGGGGCTTCGCCGGACGGGGCTCGGGACCAGGACCAGATCAGCCGCGTGCACCAGGCCTACGGACGCGACTATCAGTTGCCGCAATTGACGGCCCATTGTGAGACCTGTGCCAACATCGGCTGGGCGTTGTGGAACTGGCGGATGCTGCGGGCCACGGGTGCCGTCCAGTACGCCGACGCCCTGGAACAGGTGCTGTACAACAGCGTTCTGTCCGGCATGGGGCTGGACGGGACAAACTTTTTCTACACGAACCCGCTTCGAGTGACTGATCCGATGCCGTTTGAACTGCGCTGGCCGCGACAACGGGTGCCGTTCGTCAGCTCGTTTTGTTGTCCACCCAATTTGTTGCGGATCGTGGCCGGGTCGCCCGGCTGGGTGGCGATGGTTTCCAACCGGACGGTTTGCGTGGTGTTGTACGGGGCCAGTGAGGTCCGCGTCACGGGGCCGGAGTTGGGTGAAGTGCGGTTCCGGCAGGAGACCGAGTATCCGTGGAGTGGACGGGTACGGCTGGTGATGGAGCGGGCGCCGGAGGGCCCCATGACGTTGCGGTTGCGCGTGCCGGCGTGGACGGGTTCGGCCCGGTTGCGGATCAACCTGGGCCCGGAACAGAAGGGGCCTGCCCCGGGTGCGTGGTGGGATGTGACGCGGGAATGGCGGGCCGGGGACGTGGTGGATCTGGATCTCGAAATGGAACCGATCTGGTGGGAGGCGCATCCGTGGGTGGAGGAGAGTTACCAGCAGGTGGCGCTGCAGCGCGGGCCGGTGGTTTACTGCCTGGAATCGGCCGATCTGCCCCGGGGGATCAGCCCGATGGACGTCGGGCTGGTGCCGGGGTCACCGCTGCGGGTGCGCTGGGACGGCCGCTTGCTGGGCGGGGTGGTGGTCCTGGAAGGGACGGGCCGATGGCGGGCCCGCGGGGATTGGACCGGCCGGTTGTACCGGCCATGGATGGAAGCGGAATGGCAGGAGCTCACGGTGCGACTGGTTCCGTACTGTGTGTGGGGAAACCGACAGCCGGGCGAGATGACGGTCTGGCTCCGGGCGCTGGTGCGGTAAACCGTTGTCGCGTGAGGTGCGGCGACGCAGCGGGGCGGATGGAAAAGGGCAGCGGCTTGTGCGGTGCCGCACAAGCCGCCGAAAACTGGTGCCAGGGGAGGGACTCGAACCCCCGACCAAAGGCTTATGAGTCCTCTGCTCTACCAACTGAGCTACCCTGGCGTGTCGGTGCGGGCATGTGGGCCCTGCTCGGGCCTGCCCGCTGTCACCGCACATGAATCTAAGCACGCTGCGCGGGGCGCGCAAGCGCCGTCTCACGAGGTGCGGGCCTGCCGGTGCCACCAGTCGCAGCCGTAATTGCCGACCTTGTATTGTTCGATGTGGCCGTCTGCGGCGGGGCGTTCGGCTTTGGCCAGCAGGTCGGCAATCTCGGATTCCGTGAGCGGCTGGAAGTTGCGCGCCATGGTGATGTCCTGCCGGAGATCGTCGCGGGATTGAATCCCACAGACGAGGCTGGTCACCGGCAGACTGAGGACGTAACGCCGGAGGGTGGGAGCCGGGATGCCGAGTTCACGGACCAACCGGCCGTTCTGGGACGCCAGGGCCTTCATTCCCAGGACGCCGATGTTTCGTTTCTGGCACACGGGCAGGACCTGTTTTTGGAAGCTCTGGTAGTGGGCGTCCAACAGGTTGAGCGGCATTTGGACGGCGTCCCATGGGAAGTCGCGGGCCAGCATGGCCAGGTGGTATCGGGGATGTTGATGGCCGGTGAAACCGATGAATCGGATTTTGCCCTCCTTGCGGGCTTCCAGGGCGCATTTCAGGGCGCCGTTTTCGGCGAAGATGAGGTCGGGATCGTCATCCCACTTGATGCCGTGAAATTGCCAGAGGTCGATATGGTCGGTGCGGAGCCGGCGGAGGCTGTCCTCGAGGTGTTGTCGGGCGGTTTTGTAGTCGCGCCCGCAGACCTTGGTCATGAGAAAGACCTTGTCGCGTCGGCCACCGGAACTGAGGGCGCGGCCCATGAGTTCCTCGCTGCGTCCGTCGTGATAATCCCAGGAATTGTCGAAGAAGGTGAGCCCTTCATCGATGGCCTCGTGCATGATGGCGATGGCCTCGTTGTCGTCGCGGACGGCGCCGATGTTCCAGCCGCCGAGGCCGATGATGGGGATTCGGACCCCGGTGTGGCCCAGCGGGCGTGTAGGGATACCGCCGGGGCCCGGTTGTTGCGCCTGGAGGAGGACGCGGCCCATGGCCAGACCGGCCAGGGCGGTTTGCAGGAAGGTGCGCCGGCTGATGGGGCCGGCGCCGGCGAGGGGTTGGAAACGCGTGTTCATGGCGCAAGTAAGACGGGGTGGGATCGCTTGTCAACCGGCGGGCCCGGGGCCGGGAGATTCATTGGGCTGAAGGGCCGGGCCGGTGCCGGCCGGCTGGTTGCCGGATTGCGTGGGGCACAACCCGCGCGCGGCCCGTGCCCGTGCGTTGAAGGTGAAGCGAATGTGGCAGCCGGCTTTGGCGTCCAAGCTCCCGGAAACAAAAGGCGCGTTGACATGCAAAGGGCGCGCCGGAGAGCATGCTGCCATGCAAACGGAATCCTCAACCGACAAACGATGGCCCAATCGAAGGGAGTTCCTCATTCAAACCGGTCGTCTTGCCGCGGTTTCGGCCCTGGCGGGGGTGTCCCTGCCCCATGTCCACGGCGGTGAAGGCGGTGGACTGCGACTGGCACTGGTGGGTTGTGGCGGCCGGGGCACCGGAGCCGTGGGCGACGCGATCCATGCGGGCGTGGTGCCGGTGAAGCTGGTGGCGATGGCGGACGTGTTCCGGGACCGGCTGCAAAGCAGTTACGAAAGCCTCAAGAGCCAGTTTGCCGATCATGTGGATGTGCCGGAGGATCGCCGGTTCCTGGGGTTCGACGCCTACAAATATGCGATGGACTGCCTGCGCCCGGGCGACGTGGTGATCCTGACCACACCACCGGCCTTCCGCTGGGTGCACTTCACCTATGCAATCCAGAAGGGTTTGAACGTGTTCATGGAAAAGCCCGTGACGGTGGACGGACCGACCAGCCGGCGGATGCTGGAACTGGCCAAGCAATCCGAGGCCAGGGGGTTAAAGTGTGGCGTGGGCCTGATGTCGCGGCACAGTCGGGCCCTGCAGGAGCTGGCCCAGCGGGTGCGGGACGGCCAGCTGGGCGAGATCATCCTCCAACGCGGCTACCGCATGCACGGGCCGGCTGGATACTTTGCTTCGGTGGCCAAACCACCCGACATGAGTCACCTGCTCTACCAGTTGCGGCGGTTCCACAGCTTCATTTGGGCCAGCGGTGGATGCTTCAGTGACTTCTACATCCACATCATTGACCATCTGGCGTGGATGAAGGGGACGTGGCCGGAACGGGCCCAGGCGGTGGGCGGCCGTCATTACAAGACCGATCCAGAGGGCCGACCGTACGTGGACCAGAACTTTGACGTCTACTCGGTCGAGTACACGTACCCCGATGGGACCAAGATGCTGTTCGACGGGCGGTGCATGACGGGATGCCGCGATTTGTACGCCAGTTACCTGCACGGCACGAACGGGATGGCGGTGGTGTCGAGCAGCGGCGATTGCGGCCTGCCGTCACGGATTTTCAAGAGCCACCGGATGCGGCGATCCGACCTGGTGTGGGAGTCCCAGGTGCCGGAAAACGAATCGAACCCTTACGTCAACGAGTGGCGGGCGTTGTTGACGGCCATCGTCAAGGATCAGCCGTTCAACGAGGTGGAACGCGGGGTGATGGCCAGTGTGGTGACCTCCATGGGGCGCATGGCCGCTCATACCGGCCAGGAGGTCACCCTGGATGAAATGCTGAATCACGATCACGAGATGGCGCCGGGACTGGACCGGTTGACCTACGACTCGCCCGCTCCGCTGCAACCGGGTCCGGACGGCCGGTACCCGGTGCCGGAACCGGGCCGAAAACGCAATCGGGAATACTGAGCCTGCTGCAGGCCATCGCAGTTCCCAAACCTCACGAGGGCAACCGGTGCGGTCCGGGTTGAACCCCCGTTGGGGCCGCGATTTTCGTCAAGGGTCTGGCCGGCCCCGCCCCGGCCGTGGTTTCCCATGGCCGGGCGCGGCACGGGTGGGCGTCGTCGGCCGGACTGGCGGTTCCGGATTATTTCGAGAGAACGCCGCTGAAGAAGGTGGGGTACACCTCGCCCCGGGCCTCGCGAAGGATGAGCAGGGCCAGCTCCCGCGCGTGGTAGTCGCCCCACATGGAGCTTTCGCCGTTGGGGACCTTTTGCCCGCGCGGGACGTGGTCCCAGCCGTTGGGGCGATGGTAGACCGAGTGCAGGATGAGCCCCTGGTGGCAAGGATCCGTGCTGAGGTAGGGTTCGCGGAAAAGGGTTCGGGCGATGGTCAGGGCGGCCTGTCGGTATTTGCGACCCTGCGCGGTCCGACCGTGAGCCTGGAGGTAGTTGCCCAGGCGGAGCAGGCCCTGTGCGGCGATGGAGGCGGCGGAGCTGTCGACCGGCTCCCACGGATTGAAGGGATCGGACGGGCGGTCGAGGTAGTCCGCCGGCAGGCGATGGAGATTGGGCGCGCCGGTGTCCCACATGGGGACGCCGTCGGCGCAGCAGTGGGTCAGGTAGAAATCCGCGGTGACCGTGGCACCGCGCAGCAGTTTTTCGATGAAGGCGTCGCGCCCGCCCACCGCCGCGAAGTCCTCGTCCGCTCCGGGCACGCCGGCATGGAAGAACTCCAATTGCTCGGCACAACCGAGCAGGGCCCAGGCCAGTCCGCGGGTCCAGGTGGTGAAGGGCGAGAAGCCCTGCTGGGAGTTGGGACAACGGTAGACGCCGCTGGTGGTGTTGAAGATGGCCTCGTGAGCGACGCGCCCCGGCACGTCGTACGCGTCGCGTCCCTCGCCATAGTAGATGTTGTAGCGAAGGGTGTTCCAGGCATGGTGGACGAGGCGTTCGAGCAACGAGATGCGCCGGTCCTGCTCGCCCATCAGCACATGCCCCAGCGCATGGGCCACCCCCAGCACGCGCAGGGAGCGGATGGTGTCCACAAACAGGGAATGCGGGCCGTTGAAGCTGTGGATGAAACCGGTGCCGTCGGCAAGGCGGGTCCAGCGGGAAGCCTGGATGGCCCCACTGACCTTGAGGGCCAACTCATAAAAGGCGCGTTCGTTGGGGTCGGCGGGAATCCTGCCCTCGTGCATGAGCCGCAGCAGTTGGCCGTAGGTGGAGATGTTGTTGAACCCGTGGTCATGGACGCCGATGTGGGACAGGTGCGGGGCCATGCGTTCGAACGTGCCGCGGCGACCAATTTCCAGGAACCGTTCATCGCCCATGGCATCGAATTGGAGCAGGGCCGACCCGTATTGGAACCCCTGGGTCCATTCCGTCCAACCGCGGGTGGTATAGCGCCCATTGACGGTGAACACGGGCGTACCGCGCTCGGGCGACCAGCTTTTTTCCAGTGCGAGGATTTTGGCGGCGGACAGTTCGAACAACCGTTCGATGTCAGGGACGAGCTGACGACAGGTGAGTTTCGAGTCAATGCGAATGGCCATGAGACGTCTCCTCGGCTTGCGCTGGGCGGGCCGGCGCTTCAGAGCCGGTGAAGGTGGAACCCGCCGTCCACGTTGAACACTTCTCCGGTGCTGAACGGGAAAAGGTCCTGGGCAATGGCAGCAACGGCACGGCCGACGTCCTCGGGCGTGCCCCAGCGCCGGATGGGAGTGAGCCCCTCGGCAATCAACCGGTCGTACTTTTCCTTCACGGCGGCGGTCATGTCGGTGGCGATGACGCCGGGCCGGATCTCATACACGCCGATGCCGTGTTCGGCCAACCGCACCGCAAACAATTTGGTCATCATGGAGAGGGCTGCCTTGCTGAGACAGTAATCGCCGCGGTTGATCGAGGCGGTGTAGGCCGAGATGGAGGAGATGATGATGATTTTGGGTCGGGGTGCTCCGGGGGGGGCTTCCCGGACCTGGTCGATCATCCAGCGGGCGGCCTGTTGGGTGAGGAAATAGGGGCCTTTGAGGTTGATGGCCAGCACGCGATCGAAACTTTCCTCGCTGGCCTCCAAAATGTCGGCCCGCACGGCGGGTGCCACCCCCGCGTTGTTTACCAGCAAATCCAGCCGGCCAAAGCCGGCCCGGGTGAAGTCGAGCAGGCGCTGGCGATCCGCGGCCTGGCTGATGTCGGCCTGGCAGGGTTCGACCCGGATGGTATGACCGGCGGCGCGGGCGGTCTGGCGACAATCCTCCGCGGTTTGGGCGGCGGCGTCGGCGCGTCCGGCGTAATTGAGCACCAGGTCATGCCCGAGCCGTGCCAGGGCCAGTGCGATGCCCCGGCCGATCCCGCGGGAAGCACCCGTGATGAGAGCGACCCTGTTCATCGCCGGCAGCATAGGGGAGAAGGCCGTCCGATGAAAGCCAATCCGACACCGGGAGACAGTCCCGGGCGACAGACCATGTCGGCTGCTTTGACCCGAACGTTGCCGCTTGCGGGCCGACGCAGGGGTGCCGGATGGGACCGCTTGGGGCGGCTTTCCTGCCGGATGAGTTACCCGCCCTAAAGGTGGGTACCGTCGATTGGATGTGCGGGCTCGGGGGAGCCTCAAGTGCGTCGGTTCCGGACGGCAGGTGGACCCGACGTCCCTGCCAGAAGGTGGCGAGGTCCGCAAGCGCGCCCGTTTTCCCGGCCAAGGGTCGGAGGTGAAGGGGACTGGCCGGGTGGCGGCGCCTGCTTCTGGTGCCGAACTTTTCCCCGGGCGCCTGCCAGGGGTTCAGAAGTGAAACTGGAAGATGAGCTGCAGTCCGGTGAGGAAGATGGTGACCAACACGATGCGGCTGAACAGCTCCTCCGAAAATCGCCGGTTCAGATGCACCCCCAACCAGACGCCGAGCGGGACCAACGGCAGATACAACAGGCTCTGGCGGACCGTGTGCAGGGTGATGACGCCGTTGGCGATGTAGAACGGGACCTTGATCCAGTTGATCCAGGTGAAAATCAGCACGGTGGTTCCCACGTAGATTTCCTTGGGCAACCGTTGGGGAACGAGGAACATGCTCACCACCGGTCCGGCTCCATGGGCAAAGGTGGAGGTGATGCCGGCACCCAGGCCGAACAGGAATCCGATCCGTGAATTGGGTTGAAAGGTCCCCTCCACCCGCAAGATCCAATCACGTCCGACCTGGTAAAGGACAAAGCCGACGGCGATCAAGCCAATGGCGACGTTGAGTTCGCGGGGGGAGAACCGGCCGACCCATTGGGCCCCGAGCACAACGCCGGGGATCACACCCGGCAACAGGTACCACAGACAGCGTTTTTCCCACCTGCCCCAGTAGTAGTAGAGGGAAAAGGCGTCGCCGGCGCAAAGCAGCGGCAACAACATGCCCAGGGCGTCGCGGGGCGGAAAAGCCAGCGCGCACAGGGGCGTGGTGAGCATGCCCAACCCGCCACCGAACCCGGCCTTGGACAGGCCGATGAACAGGACGGCGAGCGCTGCCAGCCATTGGTGGTCCCACGATTGCATCCGTAGGCGTTTAGGGGGATTGAAGGCCGATGTCCAGCCCGGCGAAACGAGCGGAGCCGGGCCGGCCCTGCGGGCTTGGCCCGGGTACAGGGTCCCGCCTAGATTGATGGCCCATGTCGCGTGTGATCCAGTGGCTGGCGGAGCTGATCGAGCTGCCGAGTGTCAACCCGGCCTTTGCGGAACCGGGAGATCCCGTTGCGGGTGAGCAACGGGTGGCGGCGTATGTCCAGGACCGGGCACGGGCCGCCGGACTTGAGACGGAACTTCAGCCGGTCACGGAGGACCGGGCGAACGTCCTGGTACGGATGCGGCCGCCGGGGCGCGTGCGGCATCGTGTGGTGTTTGCGCCCCACATGGATACGGTCAGTGTGACTTCTGCCGATCAGTTGCGGGCGCGGCGGAAGGGCGACCGCCTGACGGGGCGGGGGGCGTGCGACACGAAGGCTTCCCTGGCGGCGATGTTGTGGGTGTTGGTGGAGGCGGCGCGACATGGGCGATATCCCAGGCAGACGGAAGTGATTCTGGCCGCCCTGGTGGATGAGGAATACGGGCAGGCGGGTTCACGGCGGCTGGCCCGGGACCGGCTGCGGGTGGATTTGGCGATTGTCGGGGAGCCGACGCGCTTGCGCGTGGTGACGGCGCACAAGGGAAGTTTATGGTTGCGCCTGGTGGCGGAAGGACGGGCGGCCCATGGGGCCACGCCGTGGATGGGTCGGAATGCCATCACGGCCCTCATGCGAGCGATCCTGGTGCTGGAGAGCGAGTATGTGCCGGGTTTGGGCGAACATCGGCATCCGTTGTTGGGGCCGCCCACGTTATCAGTCGGTCGGGTGGGCGGAGGCCGGCAGCCGAACGTGGTCCCCGAGGAGGCGTGGGCGGAGATGGACCGACGGTTGGTACCCGGTGAGAATGCGCTCCGGGTCCTGCGGGAGATTCGCAGCTTGTTGCGGCGCCACGCCCTGCCGGTGCGTGTGGAGCCTTTGACGAAGGCCACCTGTCCGCCCCTGGAGACGGATCCGTCACATCCGTGGGTGCGGATGTTTCTGGAGATTTTGCAGCAACGGGAACCGGCGGGTGCGCATTATTTCTGCGACGCCGCGATCTTGTCGGCCGGTGGCATGCCGGCGGTCGTGTTTGGGCCGGGGGATGTGGCGCAGGCGCATACCCGGGATGAGTGGGTGAGCGTGCGGCAGGTGGAACGGGCCTGCGCACAACTGGGCCGTTGGCTGGAGCGCCTGCCGTGAGCAGAGGCGGGGGGACGGTGACGCACATGAGTGGCATGGAGACTCGCACGGGAGGGTTGAGCTCGGTTGCCTCGGATCGGGCCACTTTTTTCCGACAGAGCGGGTGGCTGATGGTGGTGAATCTGGTGACCGGGGTGGTGATGCTGGGGGTTCATTTCCTGGCCAAGTGGATCCCTCCGTCGGAGTACGCCACGGCGGTGACGTTGCTGACATTGACGATGCTGATTCCGGCAATTCCGTTGCAGATGGTGGTGGCCCAGCAAACGGCGGCGGATCTGGCGCTGGATCGGCTCCGGGTGTTGTCGGGGAAGATCCGGGGTTTGTGGGGCTGGCTCACATTGGCATGGGCGGTGGGCGCGACCGTGGTCGTGGTGTTGGAACCGTTTTTGAGCCGGCGACTGAGCATTGCCAATCCGGCGTCCATCTGGGTCACGTTGTTGCTGATGCTGGGGTGTTTGTGGATGCCGGTGGTGTGGGGAATGTTGCAGGGCGCCCAGAACTTTCTGTGGTTGGGGATCTCGATGCTGGCCAACGCGGTGGTGCGGGTGGGGTCGGCGGTGTTGCTGGTGTGGTTTTGGCGGCGGGAAGCCACCAGCATCATGACGGCTGCCTTGCTGGGCGTGGGGGCGTCGGTCCTGCTGGGATTATGGCAGAGCCGGGCGCTCTGGACCGGGCCGGCCGAACCGCTGGCGGCGCGGGCGTTGTTGCGACAGACGCTGCCCTTGTTCCTTGGGTTTGGCGTGACGTTGTTTCTGTTCAGCGCCGATACGGTATTTGTGAAGTGGTGGTTTCCGGAACAGACCGCGTGGTACGCCAGCGCGGGCACGCTGGCGCGCGGGTTGATCTGGTTGGTGGGGCCGCTGGCGGCGGTGATGTTTCCAAAGGTGGTTCGCAGCACGGTACGGGCGGAGGATGGCAATCTGCTGACGGTCACGCTGGTAAGCACCGCCGTGTTGGTGGGTGTGGCCGGCCTGGGCCTCTGCCTGGTGGGCCCGTGGTTGATCCGATTTGTGTACACGCCCGCCTACGTGCAGCCCACGATGGAAATCCTGCCATGGTATGCTGCCGCCATGATCCCGCTGGCCCTGGCCAACGTCCTGGTGAATCATCTGTTGGCCCGAACCGATTACCGCGTGGTGCCCTGGCTGGTGGGGCTGGCGGTGTTGTACGTGGCCGGGTTGCTGGCCTTTCACGCAAGCCCGATCCAAATCCTCCACGTGCTTGCGGTGGCCTGTTCGGTCATGTTCGGACTCTGCTGGTGGTTCGTGAAAAGGCCGTTGCCGGTGCCCGGACAGGTCACCGTACCCGAAGTGATGTAAACGGGCACCGACCCGGAGCGCGGCAGGGGGTGCGACCCTGGGCGTGGGCGGGTCCGGTGGTGATTACGGCCCAAGTCCCACCACCGGACGCGGCGGGCCGGTCGGACGGGTTGAGACCGGGCCCCGGGCGGGGCTGGTTTCAAGCTCCGGGCGGGTCAGCGTGGACACGACAAGGGTGGGGAGTTCACCATAAAGCCATGAGTACGGAAGTCCCCGGTTTCGGACCGGCCCCGGGCGAGCAGGAACTGCGGCAGTGGCGTGGGCTCCTGCGAGGCGGAGCCCGGGTTTTTGAACCGGAATGCTGCATTGCCGCAGATGCCGATGCGATGAGTCGGATGGCGGCAGAGCGTGTGCGCGAGGTGCTGCTGGCCCGAGGGGACGCATTGGTGGGCCTGACCACCGGGGCATCGCCGGTGGGGCTTTATGCGCATTTGGTGGAGATGGGCCGGCAGGAGCCCGATTTGTTTCGGCAGGCACGTTGGTTGGCTCTGGACGAGTGGGGCGGGTTGAGCGGCGAGGAGGAGGGATCCAACGAACGGTACTTGTGGGAGCGGTTGCTGGGGCCGTTGGGGGTGCGCCCCGGACAGTATTGCGGGTGGCGGGGCCTGGCCGAGGACCCGGCGGCCGAATGCCGGCGCGTGGCCGAATGGTTGCGGGCGCAGGGCCCGATGGACCTGTGCATTTTGGGGGTGGGCGTGGATGGTCATGTGGGGATGATGGAACCGGGTCCGGCGGTCCTGCCGGGACCGCACGCGGTGGAACTGAGCGCCGGCATGCGGAGCCATCCGACGCTGGGTCGGGCCTCGGGCCGGGTGAAGTTTGGGTTCACGCTGGGGATGGGCGACCTTCTGGGGGCGCGGCGCATTCTTTTGCTGGCCACCGGTTCCTCCAAGGCGCCCGTGCTGCGCCGGTTCTGGGAGACGCGCGAGGTGACTCCATGGTTCCCGGTGTCCTTCCTATGGCTGCATCCGGCGGTGGTGATTTGCTGTGACCTGGCGGCTGCGGCTGAGATTCCCCGATCAGGGGTTGGCCATAGTCGGTCGACCCGCGCCGGGTGACTGACACACCAGCCCTCCGAACGGTGAGCGAGGTGGGTGCGGCGACGGCCCTGTGTGAAACGGGGAGACCTGCGAGGGGTGCGGCACGGTGAAAGTGGGGATCGGGAGGGGCCAAGCCCACGCCGCCGGCCGGTTTGCGGAACGTTTTGGCCGTGGCGGCGGGTGTGGAACACAGTTTGGCCCTGGTGCAGGTCGGTCCGCGACTGGAGTCGCCGCGGTGGGTGGCGGACGGGGCGTTTGAGTTCAGTGTCCGGGGCGAAAGCGGCGTGCCGTATCGGATCGAGTATTCGGCAGACCTGCAGACCTGGCAGGCGCTGACCAACGTGGTTTGCGATTGCCCGTTGATCACGGTGAGGGACCCCGCGGCAGGGTCGGCGCCCCGGCGGTTTTACCGGGCGGTGTCCTTGGAGTGGCCGTGATTGGTTGGGGTTGGTCTGCACGCCCCCACTCGTGCTGCCGGGAAATGCAAGAACGCGGCGGCCCTTTCCGGGTGCCCCGGGGCGCAAAGTTAACCCGGTTTCGCGGGCGTGTCGGGTGCGACAGGCCCCGCTTTTTGCAGGATCGTTTTTCCGCGCTTGGACTCCGGGGTTTGCGGAGCACCGACCAGCGCCGGTTTTTGGAGGTCGCGGCGAGGAACCGAGAAGCCGCGCAGCGTCGGACTTTGAGCCGGCGTCCCATTGAACCTTTTGGGATGGACGCAGGGCGGGGCCGGCAGGCCGTTGCTTCAAGCAGGCCGCCAGATCGCCCCTTCAGCAGTCCCGCAGGCTGAAAGCGCCGCGCGCCGGGGTCATCTCGGAACCCCGGGGAAACGGCCCGGCCGGTCAAGGGGGGTTCACGCCTGCAGGTGAGCTTCCAGGAACCAGAGAGCCTTGTCGAGGGCCCGGCTGATTTCCGTGAACAGGTCAGCGGTGGCGGCGTCGCCGGCCCTGGTTGCGGTTTCAATGGCGGCGCGGGTCGAGGCGGCCAGGGCGGCGTAGCGATCGGCCAGGAGCCTCACCACGGCGAGCCCGTCGTGGAATCCGGCGGGCATTTCGGGGAGTCGGGAAACGGCTGCGGCCATGCGCAGGGTGCCCCGGGCTGCGCCGCCCAGGGCCGTGGCCCGCTCGGCCAAGAGGTCCAGGTGCCCGATCAGTTGGCCGGCCAGTTCGTCGAACAGCTCATGGAGCTGTTGGAACTGGGGTCCGGTGACGTTCCAGTGGGCTTGTTTGGTCTGGGTGTAAAGGTCGAGGGTATCGGCCAATTGCCGGTTGAGCAGTTCCACCATGGCCTCGCGGGTGGCGGGTGCGAGGTCGATTCGAGTAGGTCGCATGTGGTGCGTGTTCATATGAGTAAGAATCATGCACCGATTCTGGTGTTCGTCAATCTTACCCGGCGATGGGATGGTGAATGCGAGCCCGGGGTGTGGGGGCGTTGGCAGGCGGGGTGGTCGAGATGGGCGCGGGATGGCCGGGGGCAACGGCAGGATTGAGGGTCCGCGGTTCGGGGTCCGGGTGCGCGGGGCCGGGGGCTGCCTGCAGGTGGGAGCGGGCCGGTGTGGGGTGATGGGCACCTGGTTGTGGATGGGCTTTTGTGCCGGGACGCCGATTCGGTGCCGGGGGCGGTATGGGCGGGGCGACCAGTGGGCACGCGGCGGTGTCCCTCGGCGGGGCGGTTGGTGGGTTTGACGGCGTTGCCCGAAGCTGTTCGGCTGCGGTTGCGAGGGCCATGGATTCCGGGATCCGGGCTGCGGGGTTGGGGCGGATTTCCTCTTTGCGGGTGGGGTCGGGGTGCGTACCCTGCGCGGGCGTCGCGAGAGAGATGAAACTGTTCAACACATTGACGCGCAGTTTGGAGCCGTTCGAGCCCTGGGACCCCGGCGGGCGGGAGGTGGGGATGTATTGTTGCGGGCCGACGGTGTATGACTTCGCCCACATTGGCAACTGGCGCACGTTTGTGTTTGCGGATTTGCTGCGGCGGTATCTGGAATTTCGGGGGTACGCCGTGCGGCACGTGATGAACATCACCGATGTGGAGGACAAGATCATCCGACGCGTGCGGGAGACGGGGCTGCCGTTGCGGGAGTACACGGCGCGGTACGAAGCGGCTTTTTTTGAGGATTTTGAGGCGTTGCGGTGCCGGCGACCGCATCACACGCCGCGGGCCACGGAGCACATCGGGGAGATCCTTGGTTTGATTGAGCGGTTGATGGCGCGGGGCCTTGCGTATCGGGCGGCGGACGGCTCGGTGTATTTCAGCATTGAGAGGTACATGGCCGCCGGCGGTCGCTATGGCCAGTTGGCGCGGATCCGGATGGACCAGTTGCGCGCGGGCGAACGGGTGCGGTCGGATGAATACGCCAAGGAAACGCCGGTGGATTTTGCGTTGTGGAAGGCGCGGACGCCCGAGGACGGCGATGTTTACTGGCCGAGTCCGTGGGGCGAGGGTCGGCCGGGCTGGCACATTGAGTGTTCGGCCATGAGCATGAAATGGCTGGGGCCGAGTTTTGACCTGCACCTCGGGGGTGAGGATCTGATCTTTCCGCATCATGAGGATGAGATCGCGCAGAGCGAGGGAGCGGGGCTGCAACCGCCGGGGCGGCGGTTCGTCAAGTACTGGGTGCACGGCGCGTTCCTGCTGGTGGAGGGGCGGAAGATGAGCAAGTCGCTGGGCAACTTTTTTACGTTGCGCGATCTTTTGGCCCGCGGGTTCACAGGCCGGGAGGTGCGGTACGTGTTGTTGTCGGGGCATTATCGGGAAACGCTCAACTTTACGCTGGAGGGTCTGCAGGGGGCCCGCAGCGCGTTGGGCCGGCTGGACGAGTGTCTGACGCGGCTGCGCGATCTGGCGGGCGAGGTCGGGGCGGGCGCGGCTGTCGGGGCTGAGACCGGCGGACCGGTGCCGGACCTGGTGGGGCCCTTTCAGGCGGCCATGGACGAGGATTTGAACATTTCGGCCGCCTGGGCGGCGGTGTTTGAGTGGGTACGAGAGTTGAACCGGAGGATGGGGTCGGGGAGTTTGAGTCCGGCCGGGGCGGCCGCTGCGCTGAAGCAATGGGCAAGGGTGGACTCGGTCCTGGCGGTGGGTGAGCAGATTGAGGAGACGCCGCCGCCGGAGGTGCTGCGTTGGGTGGAGGAACGGCAGGCCGCGCGCAAGGCGCGGGACTTTGCCCGGGCGGACGCGTTGCGGGAACAGATTCGATTGGCGGGCTGGCTGGTGGAGGACACGCCCCGGGGGCCGCGGTTGAAACGGCTGGCGTCGTAGGTTGGGTTTTGAGGGGTTGTCGGGCCACCCCGCCATGGCGTTTGGGACGCGGTGATGGACGGATTGGCGTCGATGGGTGTGAAAGGGTTGTTTATCACATTTGAAGGGACGGAGGGCAGCGGGAAGACGACGCAGGTGGCCTTGCTGGCGCAAAGCCTGCGGGAATGGGGTCGCCGTGTGCGGGTGGTGCGGGAGCCGGGGGGCACGCCGATTGGTGAGGAGATTCGGCACACGCTCAAGCACAGTCATCAGAACCATGCGATGGCGTGGGAGACGGAGTTGTTGTTGATGAATGCGAGCCGGGCGCAATTGGTGCGGGAGGTGATTCGGCCGGCGCTGGCCGCGGGGGAGATTGTGCTTTGCGATCGGTTTGCCGATTCCACGATAGCATATCAGGGGTACGGTCGGGGGCTGGATTTGGAGATGGTGCGGCGTGTGATCGAGGTTGCGGTGGGGGACACCTGGCCGGATTTGACGCTTTTGTTGCGTGTGCCGCCGGAGGTAAGCGCGGAGCGGCTGCGGGCGCGTCAGGCCACGCTCCCGTTTGTGCGGGATCGGATGGAAGAGGCGGACGCGGCCTTTTTTGAGCGTGTGGCGCGCGGGTACGAGGCCATTGCGGCTGCGGATCCGAAGCGGGTTCGGGTGATTGATGCGAGCGGGTCGGTGGAGGAGGTGCGGGCGGCGATCTGGCGGGAAGTGGCTCCGTTGGTGGCGTTAACGGGCCGGTGACGGGGTTGCGGGGAGGGCGTGGAGCGGGAGGGTTTGGGCGGGGTTTGGGTGCCGGGTTGGATTCGGCCGGGTTCCGGAAACGGCGTGAACGGGCCTATAATTAACGTTAGCGTAAAAAGTCGCAGTTTCCCCTTGCAACCCCATATGTTGGGGCTAAAGTCGCAGCGTTACCCAACCGGTTGGGTAGCGCCCTGTGTGGGAGGCGCCACGGCAGGGTTTGGTTCTTGAAACAGTTTTTGGCAGATTTCCCCGCAGTTTGGCTCGGTCGGTCGGGCTTTTGCCGTCGAGCAGGCTGCGGGGTTGCCAACCCATCATCGAAACCTGACACCATGATCGAAGCACCGATTGTTCAGCAGGCCGAGGCGCGGCTGGGATCTTCCGGCGAGGATCGGGTGGTTACCGTCACGGGCACGGGTTCGGCGGAGCCGCCGATCCGGCAGCCGATGGAGTGGCCCCGGGTGTTTAGTGATCCGAAGGTGAAGCCGTTTGACCAGGTGGAGTGGGAACGGCGCACGGCGGAGATCACGGACGATTCGGGGAAGGTGATTTTCAAGCAGGAGAACGTGGAGGTGCCGAAGAGCTGGTCGCAGTTGGCGACCAAGGTCGTGGTGTCGAAGTATTTTTACGGGGAGATCGGCACCCCGGAGCGCGAGAGCTCGGTGCGGCAGTTGATCCACCGGGTGTGCCGTACGATTGCGGATTGGGGGATCAAGGACGGTTACTTTACACCCGAAAGCGGGGAGGTGTTTTACGATGAGCTGGTTTGGTTGTGTCTGAACCAGTACGGGGCGTTCAATTCGCCGGTCTGGTTCAACGTGGGGTTGTACCATCAGTACGGGATCGGGACCAGGTCGGCGCCGGGCAACTGGTACTATAATCCGCGGACGGGGCAGGCGGAGCGGGCGCGGACGCAGTATGAGTACCCCCAATGCAGCGCCTGCTTCATCCAGTCGGTGGAGGACAACATGGAGTCGATCATGCGGCTGGCCTATTCGGAGGCCATGCTGTTCAAGTTCGGCTCCGGCACGGGGACGGATCTTTCGCCCATTCGTTCGAGCAAGGAAAAGCTGAGCGGCGGGGGTCGGCCGAGCGGACCGCTGAGTTTTCTGAAGGTGTACGATCAGGTGGCCAACGTGGTGAAGAGCGGGGGCAAGACCCGCCGGGCCGCCAAGATGAACACCCTGTACGACTGGCACGGGGACATTGAGGAGTTCATCGAGGCCAAGGCAAAGGAGGAGAAGAAGGCCTGGGCGCTGATCGAGCAGGGTTATGACGGCAGCTACAACGGCGAGGCCTATGGGAGCGTGATGTATC
This sequence comes from Limisphaera ngatamarikiensis, assembly GCF_011044775.1. Taxonomy (NCBI): domain Bacteria; kingdom Pseudomonadati; phylum Verrucomicrobiota; class Verrucomicrobiia; order Limisphaerales; family Limisphaeraceae; genus Limisphaera; species Limisphaera ngatamarikiensis. The sequence goes on from NZ_JAAKYA010000004.1 coordinate 38,017, forward strand.
AGAACGAGAACCTGTCGGTGCGTGCGACCGATGCGTTCATGGAGGCGGCGCTGGCGGGTCGGGAATGGTGGACGCGCGCGGTGACCACCGGCAAGCCGCTGGAGAAGAAGGACGCGGCGAAGTTGTTGTGGAAGATTGCCGAGGGCACGTGGATTTGCGGCGATCCCGGGATGCAGTTCGACGGTGCCATTCAGAAGTGGCACACCTGCAAGGGCACGGAACCGATCTACTCGACCAACCCGTGTTCGGAGTACGTGTTCATCAACAACACGGCGTGCAATCTGGCCTCGTTGAACCTGATGAAGTTCAAGCGTCCGGACGGGACGTTTGACGCGGAACGGTTCCAGGCGGCCGTGCGGGTGTTCATCACGGCGCAGGACATTATCGTGGACAATGCGAGTTATCCGACGCCGGAGATCGCGGTGAACTCTCACATTTTCCGGACGCTGGGGCTGGGGTACGCCAACCTGGGATCGCTGATCATGAGCTACGGGCTGCCCTACGACTCGGATGAGGCGCGGGCGCTGGCGGGGGCCATTACCGCAATCATGACCGGGACGGCCTACGAACAGTCGGCCCGTCTGGCGCAGGCGCTGGGGCCGTTCCCGGGTTTGCACGATGCGCGGTGTGCGCATGTGCCCAAGCCGCTCAAGCCCGACAACGTGGAGTCCATGTTCGAGGTCATCCAGCTGCACCGGGAGGCGGTGGAGCAGATCCAGCCCGGCCCCGAGTTTGCCCATCTGAAGGATGTGGCGCGGTCTTGCTGGGATCGGGCCCTGCAGCTGGGTCGGTGTTACGGGTACCGCAACGCGCAGGTGACGGTGCTGGCGCCGACCGGGACGATCTCGTTCATGATGGATTGTGACACGACGGGGATTGAACCGGACATTGCGCTGGTGAAGTACAAGCTGCTGGCCGGGGGCGGGATGTTGAAGATTGTGAACCGCACCGTGCCGGAGGCGTTGCGGCGGCTGGGGTACAGCCCGGAGGAGATCGATCGCATCGTGGCCCACATCGACAAGTACGACACGATCGAGGACGTGGAGGAAGACGGGCGGATCATCCGGAGCGGGTTGAAACCGGAGCACCTGCCGGTGTTTGACTGTGCGTTCAAGCCGGCGCGGGGCAAACGTGCGATTCATTACATGGCGCATTTGAAGATGATGGCGGCGACGCAGCCGTTCATCAGCGGCGCCATCTCGAAGACCGTCAACATGCCGCACGACAGCACGATCGAGGAGATCCGGGACGCGTACGTGCAGGCATGGAAGATGGGCCTGAAATGTGTGGCGATTTACCGCGACGGCTCCAAGAGGTCGCAACCCCTCAACACCCGCAAGAGCAGCGACGGTTCGGGCCAGGGCGAAGCGACCCTCGAAGCCCTGCAGAAGCGGATTCGGGAGCTGGAGGCCGAGGTGGAGCAGTTGCGACAGCAGGTGGGCCAACCCAGGCGGCGTCGCCTGCCCGAGACACGGCGGGCCGTCACGCACAAGTTCGAGATCGCCGGGCACGAGGGTTATCTGACGGTGGGGCTGTTTGAGGACGGTTCACCGGGCGAACTGTTCATCACCATGGCCAAGGAGGGCTCGACCATTGGCGGTCTGATGGATGCCATTGGCACGCTGACGAGCCTGGCGTTGCAGTACGGCGTGCCGCTGGAGGCGCTGGTCAAGAAGTTCGCCCATCAACGGTTTGAACCGAGCGGTTTCACCCGCAACCCGGAGATTCGGAATGCGTCCTCGATCACCGACTACGTGTTCCGGTGGATGGCGCTGCAGTTCCTGCCGGGTTACCGCGAGCAACAGGCCCGGTCGCAACAGCCGGAACTAGCGATTCCGGGCTTGATGGAGGAGCTGAAGAAGAGTGTGAACCGGCCCGTCCCCGAGCTGCCGCGGACGGCGGATGACACGGAGGTGGAACCGGCGCCGGTCACGCCGACGGGCGGGTCGGCGCGGCCGGAGTCGGCGGCGCCTCCCAGGTCGCTGAGTGACACCGTGGCTCATTTCCAACTGGACGCGCCCACCTGCCCGAACTGCGGGCACGTGACGGTGCGCAACGGGGCCTGTTACAAGTGCCTCAATTGCGGTGAAAGTCTGGGTTGTTCGTGACCCTCTCGGGTGGCTGCTGAGGCAGCCCCTTTGAAGGGGTGCCGGGGTTTCCGCGGGTCCGTGTCCTGCCCTTGGTGCGGGACACGGACCCTGGCGTTTTGGGGGACCGGGCGGCCCGCCGGGGGGTACGGGGTTCGGGCCGGCCGGCCAGGGGCCGGGACGTGCCTCGTTATGGGGCAGGAAGGTCGGTGGGCGGCGAATGGGCGGGACGAGTTTCGCGGGCTTTGGATTGGACTGGGGTTTGGATGGGGTAGAGCCCCGGGCAACAGCCGAAGCGTTCGTGGAAGGCCTGGCTGAAATGGCTGAGGCTGTTGTACCCCACCTCCAGGGCCACCTCCGTGACGTTATAGCGGCCGGTGCGAAGGAGTTCGGCCGCACGTTCGAGGCGCAGTTCCCGTAGGTACTGGGGGATGGTCATGCCGGTTTGGGCGGAAAAGATGCGGCTGAGATAAAAGGGGCTGCAGCCGACCTGTCGGCCCAGGTCTTCGAGGGTGGGCGGGCTGGCAAGGTTTTGTTTGAGGAGGGCGATAACACGTTCGACACGTTCCTGGGCGATCCTTTGTTGTCGGGTACAGAACAATTCGTCCTCGGGCGCCGGTTGGAGGAGAAAGACCACAGCCAGCTCGACGACCTTGCACCGGTACCAGACGTCTTGAGCGGCGGCGTAGACCGGCGGGCGCCGCAAGGTTTCCACCATTTGGCGCTGGGCGGCGGTTAATCGGGATCGAACGCCAAAGGGTTGGTGAACGGGCTGGCCCGCCATGACGGCCCGGACCATGGGGTGCAGGACCGGCTCGGCACGAGCGAGATGGTTTCTCAGGAAGGCCGGGGAGAGTTCCACGGTGAGGAAGCGGTGTCGTTGTCCGGCGGCCCGACGGGCTTCCAGCGGGGTACGGGCCCGGTGATAGAAAGCCACCGTGTTGGGTTCGAAGTTGAGCTGCTGGAGGCCGTGGCGGACGTAGCCTTCCCCGGCGAGGTTGAGGCAGATCTCCACGCTGTCCGGATGGAAGCTGGCTCCCCAATCCAGCTCGCGTTCGGCCTGGAAGTCGTGCCATTCGAGGCTGAACCCCTCGCCCTTGAAGCTGCCGAAGATGGGTTGCCATCCGTTGCCCATCGGACGCCAGACGGCCCGCTCGCTGAACGGTGGCGAAGCGGACGCGTCCGGTTGTCCTTCAGGACTCGCCTTTTGCGTTGTGAACTCCTTGCGCATGGGTGGGGCCTGACCCCGAGATGCTGTAACCCGTGCCCGGGTCGGTTGCCCTTATTTGTGGTTCAAAACGGGCACGGGTGCAAATGAGGGGTGCGGCGGCGGGAAGGGATATCGACGTCGACGGGATGACCGCCCGGATTGGATTCCGAAATTGTCGGGCCCGATGGCGGCGGCCAGCCGCACGCACCACGCGCATTACCCCAGGTTCACCCGGAGCGAAAAAAGATCGCTTTCGGCCCGCGGCGCGTTCCCGGCGGCTTTCACTGGGCTGGGCTTGGTGGATCCGGGCCGAGCCGGCATCAGCCAGCAGTCCGGGGCGTGGTCGGTCCTGATGCAGGGGCCGGGATTAGGGGCTCAGTGGGATCCGGGCTGGCGGTTTGACGGGGGGAGGTTTGTGGGGTTGGGGTGGGATTGCGCGTGCGTTGCGGACGGCTTGTCCTACCATGGGGAAGGTCTATGGGGAGTGAATGGCGGCCATTGTTGGAGGCGTTGATTGGCGAGCTGGAGTATCGGCGCGCCCTGGGGCTCCGGTTTGTGGCTTTATCCGCGCAGGGCCTGGCGGTTTTGGAGGGGTTGACGCATCCCACGGTGTTGGGGTCAGCCGGGGGTCGGGGCGGCAAGGTTTCGGCCATGGCGGTGTCGAGCTCCGGACCGGCGGCAAAGCCGCCTGCGTCCGAAGCATTGGGAGCGCAGTCGGGCGGGAAACTGAAGGGATCCGATGTGGTGCCGACCGGGCAGGTCACTGGTGGTGTTGGTGTGTTGCCCGGATTGTTCGGGGAGGCGCGGCGGTTGGGGTTGGATCGGGAGGCACGGTTGGCGGCTTTCGAGGAGTTGCGGCGTCGAGTTCTGCAGTGCACGCGCTGTCCTCATCTGGTTGCCAGCCGGAAGAATGTGGTTTTTGGGGTGGGGACACCGGAGGCGGAGCTGGTGTTTGTGGGGGAGGCGCCCGGGGTGGAAGAAGATGAGCAGGGCGAACCGTTTGTCGGGCCGGCCGGTCAGTTGTTGACGAAGATCATTCAGGCGATGGGCTTCAGTCGGGACCAGGTCTACATCGCCAACATTTTGAAGTGTCGGCCCGACACGCCAGGTCAGACCAGCGGGAACCGGAAACCGACGCCCACGGAGATGGCGACCTGTTTTCCGTATTTGCGGGAACAGCTGCAATTGATTCAGCCCAAGGTGATTGTGGCTCTGGGGGCGACAGCGGTGGAAGGGTTGTTGGGCAAGGTCGGCGTGGGCATTACCCGATTGCGAGGGCAATGGCAGGAGTGGGAGGGGATTCCGGTCATGCCGACCTATCATCCTGCCTACTTGTTGCGGAACCAATCCCCGACGGAGAAACGGAAGGTGTGGGAGGACATGCTCAAGGTGTTGGAACGCCTGGGCCGGCCCATTACCGAACGCCAGCGGAACTATTTCACTCGAAGCGGCGGAGACCGCGCCTGAACCGGGTTCATTCGACCGGGGTGCGGCGGTTTGAGGGTTCACGGCGGGCGTATTGGGGCGTCTTTCGGGAGTGCCGGTCGGTAGCCGGACAACGGGCGGGCAGGGATCGAAATTTTTTGGGGTGCGGATCTGAAATATCCTGTTGACATCCGGGCCCTTAAGCCTAAACTGGCGGCGATCGACAGAGGACCAGCAGCACTGTCTTGGAGAGCTTATGAAAACGACAGCCACGTGGTTGAAAGGTTTCCTTGCAACGGCAACGGTTTTGGCCTTCTGCTCCGGCGCTCTGGCCGAGACCAAGAATCTCACCGCCAAGGTCACGCGCATTCAGGGTGCTGCGCGTTACACGACGGATGGCACGACCTGGAAGGCTTTGCGAGTGGGCCAGAGCCTGCCAGCGGGCACGGTGATTCAGACGGCGGCCAATTCGATGGTGGACCTGGTCCTGGGCCCGGAAGACACCATTCGTCTGGCCCCGCAGGTCACGGAGAATTTCACCGTGTTGCCTCCGGCGGAAGTGATTTTCCAGCCGATCACCGGGCCGGACACGGTCCGGCTGTACTCGGACACCACGCTGGCGATTGATCGGTTGACCTCCACCGCCACCGGGATTGACGAAGTTCGCGAGACCATGCTCGACCTTCGGGCGGGCGCGATCTTCGGGAAGGTCAAACGCATGAGCGCCGCTTCCCGCTACGAGGTAAAGATTCCCAACGGCGTGGCCGGGATTCGCGGAACGGTGTATCACATCAACGCTCAGGGCGTGGTGAGCGTGCTGGTGGGCACGGTGGTCCTTTCCGTGGTGGGCCAGGACGGTCGGGTGATCACCCAGGTCATCAGCGCCGGTTACCAGTACGACGTGCGCACGGGTCAGCTGACGCCGTTGCCTGACACCCTGACCCAGGAGATGGCGGCCGCCATGCAGACGGTCGGCACCGGCGAAATGGCGCCTCCGACCATTTACACCCAGGATCAAACCACGATTTATGTCTCCCCCACCACCGGTACGCGTCCCCCCTCGAGCGGCGGCAGTGGTGGCGGCGAATGATGATTTGCGTGGCTGAGTAATTGAGCCTCTCCACCGAGGGCCAGGGCGACAAATCTGTTGCCCTGGCCTTCGCGCTTTGAGTCCCGTGAAGGTGCCGAGGAAATATTGGTTGCCGGCGACGCTCACCGCGCTGACGGTTGCGGTGGCCGCGCTGCCCATGGTGTTTTCCTGGGGGCCGGTGGAGCGGGTGGAGGCGATTACCTACGACTGGCGGGTACGCTGGGCGGCGGGGCGCGGGCCGGTGGCCTCGACGAACTTGGGTTTCGTCGACATCAATGACGAGAGCATCCGTCTGTTGAAGACGGGTGCGCTCGACCCCCGGATCCGGTACGGACTGTACTGGCCGCGGCACGTGTACGGGCGTGTTTTGAGGGAACTGCATGCGCAGGGGGCACGTGCCGTGGCGTTTGACATTTTGTTCGCCGAGGCACGGGAGGATCATGCACCGGTGCGGCTTCCGGCCGGGGAGGTTGGTGCGGATTCGGATTTTTGGGCCGGGCTACCCCCGGCGTTGCGGCCCTCAACGTTTCAGGAGGGTGGGCGCACGTGGGCGCTTGTGGATTCGGACGTTTTTTTTGCGTGGCAACTGCATCGGACGGGGATTGGGATTTTGGCGGCGGATCGGGGTGTGCTGCCGTATCCGTTGTTGGCCACGAACGCGGTGGCGGTGGCGGACATCTCAGCTCACAAGGATCTGGATGGCGTGTTGCGGCGCGTGCGGGCTTTTACGGTGTACCGTGTATGGCACCCGTTGTTCTTAAAGGCGGCGGACGAGTTTGGTGTGGACCTGCAGCGGGCCCGTGTGGAGGCGCGTCGCATTGTGCTGACCATGCCGGACGGGACCGAGCTGCCGCCGATTGAGTTGGATGCGGAAGGGTGTTTTGCGTTGCGGGATTTGGTGGGGGACACGTTGCCACCGGGCTGGCCGGAGCGTGCCAGGCCGTTTGAGGAGCGGCGGATTTGGCACATGGGAATTGTGCTGGCGGCGCAGGCGTTGGGTTTGGATCTGGACCATGCCGAGGTGGATCTGGATCGGGGACGGATTGTGCTGCGCGGGCCGGGCGTGGAACGGGTGATACCGGTGGATCGTGAGGGGTTTTTCCATGTGGACTGGACGATCCAACCCAATCATCCGGCCCTGGTGGCACGGAATTTTGTGGAGCTGCTGGCGCAGGATTTGGAGCGGGAATCGGGCCGGCCGGTGGAGGATTCGTCGGTGTGGAAGGGGCGGCTGGTGGTGGTGGGGTCCACGGCGACCGGCAACGATTTGACGGATTTGGGTGCCACACCGCTGGCGCGGGAGACGTTTTTATTGAGCAAGCATTGGAACGTGGCGAACTCGATTCTCACGGGCCGCTTTGTGCGCCGGTCGGGTCCGTGGCTCGACCTGGCTTGTTTGACTTTTCTGGCCGGGGCGGCGGCGCTTTTGACGCTGGGCCTGCGGCCGCCCTGGGTGTTTGCAGGACTCGGAGGGGTTGGAGTGGCGTATGCGGCGACCGCACTGTGGGCGTATGACCAGCACCGTCTGTGGCTTCCGATGGTGGTCCCGCTGGTGGGTGGCCTGGGGTTGACCCATGCGGTGTTGATGGCGTGGCAGGTGTTGTTTGAGCAGCGCGAGAAGCGCCGGATCCGGGCCGTGTTCAGCCGGATTGTGTCACCCAACGTGGTTCAGGAACTGTTGCAGGCGCCGTCGTTGTCGTTGGGGGGCCAGCGTCGTGAGGTGACGATTTTTTTCGCCGACATTCGGGGGTTCACGGAATTGACCGATCGCGTCCATGAAGAGGCCGAAAGGCTGGTGCAGCGTCACGGGTGGTCCGGTGCCCGGGCCGAGGCATGTCACGATGAATATGCCCGTGCGACCCTGAGCACGGTGAACGAGTATCTGGCCTGCGTGGCCGAGGTGATCAAACGCCACGACGGGACGTTGGACAAGTACATCGGCGATTGCGTGATGGCGTTCTGGGGTGCGCCGACCTCGCGACCGGACCATGCGGCGGCGTGTGTGCGTGCGGCCATTGAGGCGCAACGCGCGGTTCGGGCGTTGAACGAGCGCCGGCTGGCTTTGAATCGGCTGCGTGAAAAGGAAAACGAGCAACGGCTGGCGGAGGGCCTGCCACCACTGCCGCTGCAACCGGTGCTGTACCTGGGCACCGGCATCCACACCGGGCATGTGACCGTCGGGCTGATGGGGTCGGACCGGCATTTGCTGAATTACACCGTATTTGGCCGGGACGTGAACCTGGCGAGCCGATTGGAGAACGTGTCGGGTCGGAGCCGGATCCTGATTACGCAGGCCACCCACGCGCACCTGGTCCGATTCGCCCCGGAACTGGCCCGGCGCTGTCGGGCGCTGGAGCCGGTGCTCCTCCGCGGGTTTCGGGAGCCCGTGGCGATCTTTGAGGTGCTTTGGGATGATGGGCAGGGGGGTCCGGGGCCCGACTCCGCAGTGGCGGGGGGAACGGAAACCGCCGGCAGTGCCGGCGGGTGACGGGCGTTGGTGGGGGTCCGGCGCCGCCGGAGCGGCCCGCGGGGCGGGGTGGAGATCGGCGGGGTTCAGGGCGTGCCCGGTTCGGGTTTCCGCTCCACCACTTCGATGGATGCCCGGTTCTTGGCAATGCGATCGGCGGGGAGGTAACCGCGCCAGTTCACGCTAGGGTAGACCACGGCCCGGCGCCCAATGATGCTGCCGGGATTCAACACCGCCTGGCAGCCGATTTCGCAGAAATCCCCCAGCAGGGCGCCGAGTTTGCGCAGGCCGGTGTCCACGCGCCGGCCGTTCCATTCGACCGTGATGTTGCCGGGGAGGGAGCGGAAATTCGAGAGGATGACTCCGGCACCGAGGTGGGCGCGATGCCCGAGAATGGAATCGCCAACGTAGTTGAAGTGCGGCACCTGGGCGCCGTTGAAGAGGATGCTGTGTTTGATTTCGCAGGCGTTGCCCACCACGCAGTTGTCGCCCACGATGACGTGCTCGCGGATGTAGGCGTTGTGGCGGATTCGGCAGTTGCGGCCGATAATGGCCGGTCCCTTGATCATGGCGCCATCCTCGACCACGGTCCCCTCGCCGATGTAGACCTTGTCGCCGATATAGGCCACGCCGTCGCAGCGGTTTTTCAGCTCGGGTCGGACGTTGGCTTCGATGTATGAGGCCAGCCGCTGCAGGGCTTCCCAGGGATACTGCAGGTTCTCAAAAAGCGCCTTGTGCTCGGTTTGCGTCAGGTCGAACAAATCCGCTGTGGTTAGCATACGGGCAGGGTAGAGGGTGCGGGTTGACGTGCAAGCGAACTGTGCCGGGGCGGCGTCGGGTCGGGCCCGGCCCCGGCCGGGTGTGACGACCGGGTGCGCCGGGACACCCGTGGTGATCCGGGCTACCGGCGGCCGCAATTCGTGTCCTCGGCGGGAAGCTTCGTGCCGCCGGGGCCCTGATGGCGGGCGTGGATCCACCGTCGGGGGCCGTGCGGCGCCGGTGGATGTGGCAGGCGGGCGGGATGCCCGCCTGCGCTTTTTTGCGAGGCCGGATCAGATGTGTTGGATCAACTCCGACCCGGGCAGGCGTACCTTTGGGAGGGTGGCGTATTTGTCATCGGCCGAGCGGTAGCCCAGGGCACAACAGACCACCGAGGTGTAACCCTGCTCGGGCAGGTGCAGGATGCGGTCGAACTCGGCGGGGACGAACCCTTCGATCGGACAGGCGTCCACGCCCAGCAACGCGGCGCAGGTGAGGAGATTGCCCAGGGCGAGGTAGGCCTGTTTGGCGGCCCAGTGGACCGCTTGCGGTGCAAAGGACGGATCCAACAGCATGCCGGTCATCATGGACCGGTAGCCGTTGAGTGATTCGCGGGGCACGTTTCGGACCTCGGCGATGCGGGCGATCCACCTGTCGATGTCCGCCTCGGTGATGGTGGTGCGGGCGGCGAAAACGATGAAGTGCGAGGCATCCACGACCTGCCGTTGGTTCCAAGCGTGGGGCATGAGCTGTTGGCGCAGAGAGGGATCGTCCACCACGAGGAACCGATAGGGTTGCAGGCCAAAGGATGAGGCCGAAAGGACCAGGGCTTCCTCGAGGGCCGCCCAAACAGGGGCCGGGATCTTGCGGTTGGGATCGAAAACCTTGGTGGCGTACCGCCAACGCAGTGCTTGCAAAAGAGTGTCGGTGTTCATCGTTCGTTTTGATTTTGCGTATTCAGGTTCAAAAGGGCTGTCCGGCTCCGGTCTCACGCACCGGGTCTCGGGCGCTTGCCGCACAGCACCGGTTTCCTTCCCCGGCTCCGCTCACGAGAGTGGAAGCGGGAGGTTACTTCTTAGCCGTGAACGGGCGTGCTGTCAAAGGAGGCGGGGCCGTCCGACACCGGACCGGGTGTGGCCTCCGGTCGGAAACGACGCCGTGGTTCAGAACCGGCGCGTGAGGGTGACAACCCCGGTATGACCCTGGAGGCGGGACTCGGCCAGGAACTCGTACTGGTAGCGGAGCGAGGTGAAGAGTCCGAGTTTGGAGCAGAACAGCACGACCTCCGGTCCGATGCCCGCGACCTTGTCATGGGCGTGGGTGGGTGCGTCGGCGCCGCGGTTGCCGGTGACGCGCCGCTGGAAGTATCCGGCCACGCCGACGTCAATGGCGCGAGTGACTGCGTAACTGAGGCCGTAATCGACGGTGAAGACCTGGCCCGGGCGGTAATCCATGTCCCGGTGATCGTGGTTGATTTCGTAGCGGCAGAGTGCCGAGAGGGCCCAGCGCCGGTCCGGGTCCATGTACCAGGTCATGCCGGCGGTGAACATGTGGGTCCAGTAACCGGCGCCCGGGGCGGTGGGGTCGGTGGCGGATGAATCGCCGATGGGCGCCCAGGGCCCGTAGCCGATGCCGAAATCGGCCTGGGGTAGATGCCACGAGAGGGTGGCTTCGGCAAAGAGGTCGCCCAGACCGAAGGTGCTGTCGTCGAACCTGCCATTGGGCGTGTTGATCCGGATGTCACTGTATTTGAGGAGGACGAGGCTGTCGAACCCCAGATGGCCGCCGAGGATTTGCCAGTCGGTGATCCAGAGCAGGCGGGGTGCATTGGCGTAGATGAAGACGTTGGGATCCGCGGCCTTGATTTCGTCGCCTCCGGCGTCGTTGAGCCGGCTGGAGTAATAGAAGAAGTTGTAGTTCCTGACGTACACGCCGGGTGGTGGCAGGGTGGCGGCCTTGATCCCCTCGATGCCGGGCGGGTAATGGGCCGAGGGTTGGGCGGTGAGGACCGCGCAGGTTGCCAGGGTGAGTCCGAGGATGCCGGGGAGGAGGTGCGTACGTTTCATGACTCGGTCTGGGAGTTGCCGTTATCGGTGTCTTTCATCTGACCGCTGAGGTACTGGTCGTAGGCGGACAGGTCGAGCAGGCCGTGTCCGCAAAGGTTGAAGAGGATGACGCGAGGTTTACCTTCCTCGCGGGCGCGGATGGCCTCGTCCACGGCGGCTGCGATGGCGTGGGAGGGTTCCGGGGCCGGGACGATTCCCTCGGTGCGGGCGAAGAGGACCGCGGCCTCGAACACGCGGGTTTGGGGATAGGCGACCGCCTCGATGAGGTTGAGCTTTTTGAGGTGGCTTACCAGCGGTGCCATGCCGTGGTAGCGCAGGCCGCCGGCGTGGATTTTGGGCGGGATGAATTTGTGTCCGAGGGTGTACATCATCAGCAGGGGGGTCATTTCGGCGGTGTCGCCAAAATCGTAGCGCAGTTCCCCCTTGGTGAGGGAGGCGCAGGCGGTGGGTTCGACCGCCACGATGCGGGTCTGTTTCTTTTCCGTGAGTTTGCGGTGGACGAAGGGGAAGGCGAGTCCGGCAAAATTGCTGCCGCCGCCGACGCAGGCGATGACCACGTCGGGTTCCTCCCCGGCCATTTCCATCTGTTTGAGGGCTTCCTGTCCGATGACGGTTTGGTGGAGGCAGACGTGATTGAGGACGCTGCCGAGGGAGTATTTGGTACCGGGATGTTTGACGGTGTCCTCGATGGCCTCACTGATGGCGATGCCGAGGCTGCCGGGGCAGTTGGGGTCCTCCCGGAGCACGCGTCGTCCGTACTCGGTCTGGTCACTGGGACTGGCGTGCACGGTGGCGCCCCAGGTTTGCATGAGCAGTTTCCGGTAGGGTTTTTGTTGAAAACTAACCTTGACCATGTAGACGACGCATTCGAGGCCGAACAATCGGCAGGCGAAGGCGAGGGAGGAACCCCATTGACCGGCCCCGGTTTCGGTGGCCAGCCGGCGGGTGCCGGCCTGGCGGTTGTAGAAGGCCTGGGCGACGGCGGTGTTGGGTTTGTGGCTGCCGGCGGGGCTGACCCCCTCGTACTTGTAATAGATGTGGGCCGGGGTTTGCAGGGCCTTTTCGAGCCGGACGGCCCGGAGCAGGGGGGTGGGACGCCAGAGGGCGTAGATCTCACGGACCGGCTCGGGAATCTCGATCCAGCGCTCGGAACTGATTTCCTGCTGAACCAGGTTTTCCGGGAAGATGGCCGTCAGCATGTCGGGTGTGACCGGCTGGCGTGTGGCCGGGTGAAGGGGCGGCGGCAGGGGCTCGGGCAGATCGGCCAGAAGATTGTACCAGGCAGCAGGGATCTCCGCCTGCGGCAGTGTGAATCGGATTCGTTGGCTCATGGATGTGGTTGATCCGGTTCGCAGTTGACCCGCTCCATCCCTAGGCGAGAACGTCGGGGGCGGTCAATGAAGAAATGCCCGTTGGACATGGCTTTGGATGTGTTTCGGTTCCCGGCTGGGCGGCTGGTTGATGCGGTTGGGTTTGCTTTCCCGTTGGCAGATGGCGTGGGGTTGGAAGACCTGGGAACAGCGGCTGTGACCGTGAACCATTGGGCACAAATAGAGCTGCAATGCAGGTGTTGGGAGGTATGAGTGGAGGGGCCGGGGATTGGGTTGGTTGCGGATCCGAGGCTGCAAGAACGGGGGCATGCTTTTCGCGATTCCAGCTCGCGCCGGGCCGGAGCATCAGGGCATGGAGTGGCGTCGCGTCGGTTGGAGGGCGGTGGTAGGTGTGGGATCATGCGGGGAGTTGGGGCGAGACTGGCAAGGAATGGTAAAAGTGCGCATGAGCGAATTGAAGTTGCGGCCGGGCCGCGGACACCCTAAGCGTGGAGCGGGTTGGTGAGACCGCGGGGCGCACCGGGTGGATGCGGGGCGCCCTCCGGGTCCACCGGGGACGACACCATGTTTCGAATTGTTGAGGCAAGGTTCCTGGGGCCGGAGATCAAGTTGTTCCGGATTGAGGCGCCGGCGATTGCGCGCCGGCAAAAGCCGGGGCAGTTCGTGATTGTCCGGGTGTATGAGGCGGGGGAACGGATTCCGCTGACCATTGCGGATGCGGATGCGCGGGCGGGGACCATCACAATTATTGTTCAGGGCGTGGGGAAGACGACCCGGCTGCTGAACCGGAAAGAGGCGGGCGACTTTGTGTTGGACGTGGTGGGGCCGTTGGGGAAACCGTCCGAGATTGCCCGGTACGGGACGGCAGTGGTGATCGGGGGCGGGGTGGGCACGGCCATCGCCCATCCCACGGCCCGGGCCTTGAAGGAGGCGGGCAATTACGTGGTGGTCATCCTGGGGGCGCGGAGCCGCCAGTACGTGATCCTGGAAGACGAGATGCGTCGGATCAGCGATGAGCTGTACGTGACGACCGATGATGGTTCACAGGGTCAGCGCGGGTTGGTGACGGATGCGTTGCGGCAAATGCTCGAGTCGGGTCGGCGGGTGGATTATGTCCTAGCCATCGGACCGATTCCGATGATGGCGGCGGTGGCGGAGTTGACGCGGCCTTACGGGATCAAGACGGTGGTCAGTGTCAATCCCATCATGGTGGACGGCACGGGCATGTGCGGGGGGTGCCGTGTGCAGGTGGGTCAGGAGAACAAGTTTGCCTGTGTGGACGGGCCCGAATTTGATGCGCACCTGGTGAATTTCCGGTTGCTGGCCACACGCAACTCCATGTACCGCGAGTTTGAGCAGCGGGCGCTGGCGGAGTTTGAGCGGGCTGCAAGGACGGAACCGCCCGCGGCCGGACACGAATGCCGCATGCTTGCTCTGGCCAGGGCATTGGAAAGCGAGGGATCCCGTCCATGAGCAATCCCCTTCCGCCCCGGGAAAGGATGAAACTGCCCCGGCAGAAGATGCCGGAGCAGGAGCCCGAGGAACGGCGACAGAACTTTGCGGAGGTGAACCTGGGGCTGGACGAGGCCCTGGCGCGGCGCGAGGCGCTGCGGTGTCTGGAATGCGCAAGTCCGCGCTGTACGCAGGGTTGTCCGGTGGGGGTGAAGGTCCGGGAGTTCATCCAGCTGGTTTTGGAGGGTGACTATCTGGGTGCGGCGGCGAAGATTCGCGAGGACAACGTGTTGCCGGCCATTACGGGTCGGGTATGTCCCCAGGAGCATCAGTGTGAGGGCAGCTGCATTTTGGGCAGGCGGGGCGAACCGGTCGGCATCGGTTACCTGGAGCGGTTTGTGGCAGATTACGAGCGGGCGCATGGGGGGCCGGCGCTGCCGGCGCCGGCGCCGCCCACGGGCAAGCGGGTGGCGATCGTGGGCAGCGGTCCGGCCGGGCTGAGTGCGGCGGGCGATCTGGTGCGACTGGGGCACGAGGTGGTGGTGCTGGAGGCGCTGCACGAGATCGGCGGGGTCCTGGTTTACGGGATTCCGGAGTTTCGGCTGCCCAAGGAGATCGTGCGACAGGAGGTGGAGAATCTGAAGCGGATGGGCGTGGAGTTCCGGACCAACGTGGTGGTGGGCAAGACGGTCACGCTGGACGAGTTGTTGGGCGAGGAGGGGTTCGATGCGGTGTTTGTGGCCACGGGGGCCGGTCTGCCGGTTTTCCTGAACATACCGGGGGAACACCTTTGCGGGGTGTACTCGGCCAATGAGTTTCTGACGCGGGTCAATTTGATGAAGGCGTATCGGGACGATTACGACGAGCCGGTGTTTGACTGTCGGGGCAGGGACGTGGTGGTGATCGGCGGCGGCAACACCGCGATGGATGCCGTGCGCACGGCGCTGCGGTTGGGCGCGGCCACGGCCACGATCGTGTACCGACGTTCCGAGGCCGAGATGCCGGCGCGGCTTGAGGAGGTCAAGCATGCCCGGGAGGAGGGGGTTCGGTTCCAGTTCCTGACCAGTCCGGTGGAGTTTCTGGATGACGGGCGGGGATGGCTTGAAGGGTTGCGTTGCGTTCGGATGGCACTGGGTGAGCCGGATGCATCGGGCCGGCGTCGGCCCGTGCCGGTGCCGGGTTCGGAATTCGTAATTCCGGCCAGGATGGCAGTGATCGCGGTGGGCAATCGGGGGAACCCGCTGGTTCAATCCACCACACCCGACCTGGAGACCACGCCCGAGGGTTACATCAAGGCGGATCCCGTGACGCTGAAGACCTCGAAACGGGGTGTGTTTGCCGGGGGCGACATTGTGACGGGCGGGGCGACGGTAATCCTGGCGATGGGAGCCGGTCGGCGCGCGGCCCGGGCGATTGATGAGTATTTGAGGACGGGCGTCTGGTAGGGGCGGGTCCGGCGCGAGGTCCCCGGCCACGGCGTTCCCCTTGCCGGCATGGCGGAAGGGGCCTACGTTCTGATCGGGCAGGGCGTATGAAGGCAACCCGCGAAGCGGAGACGCTCAAGGAAGAAGAATCGCGCCGGCCGGCCGGAGTGGCGGATGAGACCCTGGCCGATTTGCTGGACCGGTACACGGTTCGGGGTGAACTCTGGCGGGCCGAGGAGGGGGGCAGGATTCGTTGTGTGGCGTGCGGGCACCGTTGTTTGCTCCCGCCGGGTCGGCGCGGGATCTGCAAGGTGCGTTTCCATCGGGACGGTGAGTTGCGGGTACCGTTTGGTTATGTGGCGGGGGTGGCGAGTGATCCGATTGAGAAGAAGCCGTTTTTCCATGTGTTGCCGGGGACGGACGCGCTGACGTTCGGGATGCTCGGGTGCGACTTTCACTGTTCGTATTGTCAGAACTGGATTACGAGCCAGGCGTTGCGCGATCCGGCGGCCGGCGCCCCGATCCAGCCGGTGACACCGGAACAGCTGGTGTCGGCGGCGGTGCGGACCGGGGCGCGGTCGGTGATCTCCAGCTATAACGAGCCGTTGATTACGGCGGAGTGGGCCGTGGCGGTGTTTCGGAAGGCGCGTGAGCGGGACCTGCTGTGTGGATTTGTTTCCAACGGCAATGCCACACCGGAGGCGCTGGATTACCTGCAGCCGTGGATCCGGTGTTACAAGGTGGATTTGAAGACGTTTGACGACCGGCGGTACCGGTCGCTGGGCGGCACCCTGGCGCATGTGCTCGACACGATTCGTGCCGTGCACGCACGGGGTTTGTGGCTGGAAGTGGTGACGCTGGTGGTGCCGGGCTGGAACGACAGTACGGAGGAGTTGCGGGACATTGCGCGGTTTTTGGTGTCGGTGAGTCCGGACATTCCGTGGCATGTGACGGCGTTTCATCCGGACTATCAGATGACGGGGCCGCGGGCGACGACGGCGGCGGACCTGATTCGTGCGGCGGAGATCGGTGCGGCGGAGGGGCTGCACTTTGTGTATGCGGGGAATCTGCCGGGCCGGGTGGGGCCGTGGGAGGACACGCGGTGTCCGGGCTGCGGACACACGGTGGTGGCGCGGACGGGTTACGTGGTGGAACGGTACGAGGTGACGTCCGAGGGGGCATGTCCGAAGTGCGGGCAACGGATCCCGGGCATCTGGCACAAGGAGCCGGTGGAGTTGTCGGTGTCGGGGTGGCGTCTGCCGCGGCCGGTGCAGTTGTAGGGACGGCGGTTTTCGAGGGTCGCGGGTTCACGGCCCGGCCCTTGGAACCGGGACGGGGGTGACCCGGGGGTGGAGTTTGGAGGGGTCAGTTGCGGCCCGGGGTGATGGGTTTGGGCTCGCCCAGCGGCTGGAGCGTGAGGGGATCCCGCAGCGGCCATTCGATGACCGGGCCGGGCGAGAGATCAAACAAGCTGACCGGGTGATCGGGATGGCCGAGCAGGATTTCGTCCTTGTTCCCGACGATCAGGATGACGAGGCGGTTGAGGGGCAGGTGCTGACGTGCCACGCGGAGGACGTCGTCGCGGGTGACGGCGGCGATGCGGTCGCGGAACCGTTTCCAGTAGTCGGGTTCCCGGGCGTAGCGGCCGGTCAGTTCGTCCTGGGCGAACAGCTGGGCGGTTTGAGCTTTGGTGGCGAAGCGGCGCGGGAAGCTGTCGATGAAGGCACGTTGG
The DNA here is from genome assembly GCF_011044775.1 of Limisphaera ngatamarikiensis. NCBI lineage: Bacteria > Pseudomonadati > Verrucomicrobiota > Verrucomicrobiia > Limisphaerales > Limisphaeraceae > Limisphaera > Limisphaera ngatamarikiensis. The sequence goes on from NZ_JAAKYA010000004.1 coordinate 55,060, forward strand.
GAGGTGTGGAGTTCATCGTTCGAGATCGGTTCGGTTTGGATGCGTTTGAGTTCGTCCAGCACGATGGAGATGGCGTACGGGACGGTGCGCGATTTGGTCTGGAAGGCGGCGCGGAAGGGCTGGGGGTAGTGGACGCCGCCGGGCAGGGAGGAGCCTGCCGCGTAGGCCAGGCCCTCATCGGACCGCACCCGGTTGACGATTCGGGAGGTGAACCCGCCGCCGCCGAGGACATCGTTCATGATCATGAGCGGGAAGAAATCCGGGTGATCGCGGGTCACGCCCGGCAGGAGCAGGGAGACGCGGCCCTGGTTGATGTCCTTGGGGACGATGTAGGTTCCCGGTGGGGCGAAGGTGGTGTTGGTGGGCACGGGCGGGGCGGGCGGTCCGGTGAAGGGCCAGTCGGCAAAGAGCGCCTCCAGTTTGCCAATGAAGGCGTCGCGATCGAAGTCGCCGCTGGCCGCCACGACGAAGTTGGATGGATGAAACCATTGGCGATGGAAGCGGATGAGGTCTTCGCGTCGGATGCGATCGAGCGAGGCGGCGGTGGGCAGGCGGTTGGCCCAGAACGCATCGCCATGGGCCAGGAAACCGATCTCGCGTGCCTCGATGGAGGCCGGGTGATCGTTGCGTTGTTTCATGGCCTGGAGCAGTTGCTGCTTGCGCAGGGCGAGTTTGTCCTCCTGGAAGCGGGGGTGGGCCAGGACCTCGCGGAGCAGTTGCAATCCCTCGTCCATGTCCTTGGAGAGCCAGTTCAGGCTCACGGCACCCTGGGTGTCGCCCAGGGAGGAATTCAAGAGTGCGGCCAGGAAGGCCAGGCGTTCCTCCAAATCATCGGCTGCCCACGAGCGGGTGCCGCCCCGGGCCAGCAGGTAACCGGTCAGGTCTGCCAACCCCTCCTGGCCGGGTGGGTCGAGGTAGGCGCCGGCGCGGACCAGGACCACGAGGTTGACGAGTGGCAGTTCGCGGTCCGGGATCACGTAGGCGACGGGCCCCGAGCGCAGCACCACCCGGTGGGCGGCCGGGTCCGGTGGCTCATATTGGAGCGGGGGGAACTGAAGTTGTTCGGGTCGATCCGGGATGTCACCGGCGGCTGCCAGGCAAAGGTTGGGCACGACCGTCAGCCACAGCCCCTGCCAGACTCGCATCCAGCGGGCGGACCGGGTGGGGCCGGCTGGAGGTTTGCCGGGCGGGTGTGGGGGCGTTGAGCGGGGCATGGGAACCTCCTGCGGGTGGGAGGGACGGCGGCGATCAGGTTTCATGGTTGGGCAGCGGGTGTGGGTTGCGAGGTGGTGTTGGCGGCGCCGGTGGGTTTGCGCGTGTAGATGGCCACGGTCCGCGCCTCCCTGGTAAAGTAGGTGCGTGCGACCCGTTGGATGTCTTCGGCGGTAACGGCCTGGTATTTGGGACCTGCGGCATTGATTTCGCGCCAATCGCCCAGGCCATCGTAGATCAGCAGTTGGACGAGGATGGCGAAGTTGGAGGTGAGCCGGCGGTATTGGTTGGCGGCGAAGTTGTTTTTGACCTTCTGCAGTTCTTCCGGCGGGACCGGTTCATCTTTGATGCGCTGGAGTTCCTCGTAGATGGCCTGTTCCACCTCTTCGGGTGCGTGGGGTTCACGGGCTTCCGCGGTGATGAGGAAGTTGCCGGCCCATTTTCGGGAGTTCTGGCTGGCAGTGACCTGGGTGGCGATTTGCCGTCCCAGCACGAGGCCCTTGTAGAGCCGGCCGGTGCGGTGTGAGAGCAGCTCGGCCAGCAGGTCCAGGGGATAGGAATCCTTGTGTGCGAACGGGACGGTGAGCCAGGCGATATGGACCTGGGGATTGGCCTCGGCTTCGGCGTACATGCGGCGTTCGGCCACGGGCGGGATCTCTTCGGTGACGACGTCCGGCGGCGGGCGGTTTCCGGGTGGGATGCGGCCGAAGTACTGCTGGGCCAGGGGCACGGCCTGGTTGGTGGTGAAATCGCCCACCAGCACCAGGGTGATGTTTTCGGGGGTGTAGTAGGTGGCGTAGAACTCGTCGGCCTGTGCCTTGGTGATGGCCGGGATGTCCGAGGGCCAACCCACGACCGGCCAGAGGTAGGGATGCGACTGCCAGAACAGCGCATTGAAAGTTTCCTCGAACCGGCCCAGCGGTGTGGACTCGGTCCGCAACCGCCGTTCCTCGAACACGACATCGCGTTCGGCATAGAACTCGCGGAAGACGGGCCGGAGGAGCCGTTCGGACTCCATCCACATCCAGAGTTCCAGTTTGTTGGCGGGCACGGTGATGAAGTAGGCGGTGAGGTCTTCGGTGGTGAAGGCGTTCATGCCGGAGGCGCCGGCGGCGGTGTAGATGCGGTCGAATTCGTTTTTGACCAGCAGCCGGCGCTGTTCCTCGACCAGTTTTTGGAATTCCGCTTCCAGTTGGCGCAGGCGCGGTGTTCGGTTCTCCGGTTTTCGCCAGTCGTCAATTTCGCCGCGGCGCCATGCGGCGCGGAGTTTGGCTTCCTCCCTTCGGATTTCTTCACGGATGCGTTCCTGTTCCTGGATGATCTGCAGGTCTCGTTCCGGGTCGCGCGTGCCGATGGTGCGGGTCCCCTTGAACATCATGTGTTCGAAGAGGTGGCTGATCCCGGTCATGCCCGGTCGTTCGTTGGCGCTGCCCACGTGGGCGACCCACCCCCCGGCGATGGATGGTTCATCATGTCGTTGCACCATGAGCAGCCGCATTCCGTTGGTGAGGGTGACCTCGACGACCGGGACCTGCTGGGCTTGGACCCGGATCCAGAGCAGGCAGCAGAGCACGCCCCACCAGAGCCCGCGGATGCTTCCGGACGGGCACCGGTAAGGTTGGGTGCGGTGAGCACGGCAAGGCATCGTCATCACGGGGTCAGGGTAGGGAGAGACGCCCCGGGTGCAATGCGCAAAACGGGGTTTGCGGTCCGCGGTTCGTTCGCGGTTGAGACTGCTGGTGGGGGCGGCACCGCCGGCGCCGGTTCGGGAAGGGGAGCCCGGTTCAGGGCCTTTCAAACCCGGGTGAGCACTGCAGGGGCGGGGGCGCGTGCGCCGGGCTGATGCGCGGTGCCGGGTGCGGGGAAGGGTCCTGCCCGCATGGACCCCGGGTACGGGCTCAATTCAACGTTGCCGGGCCGGCGGGTGCGTGTCACTATGGAGTCGGGGTCGGAGCGTAGCTCAGCTTGGTAGAGCACCAGCTTTGGGAGCTGGCTGTCGCAGGTTCAAATCCTGTCGCTCCGACCATTTTGTTGGAGTGGACGGGTTCGGTGTGTGGTGTGGTGGTACTTGCCGGCGGGGTGAGGTTCCGACACAATGCGCGTCCGTGAACGGGATGAAACGTCCGAACCACGGGAACCTCACGGGCCTGGCTGGGGGATTGGCCCCGTGGGAGAATTCGTCGGCAACGGTTTTGGCAGGGGCCGCTCGCGGGATGGGTTTCCGTCAGGCAGGCACACGGACAGCGGGCTTGGGCCGGCCCCGATGGAGATGGGGGTTCCGGGCTGTGGCGCTGGCCGTGGTGACGTTGTGGTGGGGTGTGCACGCGCAGGAGTGGCAACCCTTGTTCAACGGGCGGGATTTGAGCGGTTGGAAGGTACCGGAACCGAATCCATTTTGGCGGGTGGTGGACGGTGTGCTGGTGGGGCAGAATGATCCGGCCCTGCAGGGCAGCATGTTGTGGACGGAGAAGGAGTACGGGGATTTTGACTTGGAGTTTGAGGCGCGGTGGGACGGGGAGATCGACAGTGGCGTGATGTTGCGCAAGCCGGAGTTGCAGCTGCAGATCGGCGTGTCGCGGACGTTGAAGAAGGACATGACCGGTTCGTTCTACACCGGCGGGCGCGAGCGATATCCCGAGTCGGGCCAGGCCAGGGAGATCGAGAAGGTTTTGAAGCCGGGGCAGTGGAACAAGTTTCGGCTGCGGGCTGAAGGCACCCGGTTCACCGTGTGGGTGAATGATCAGAAGGTGGTGGAGTACACGGACGAGCGTTACAAGGACCCGGCTCCGATTGGCCTGCAGATTCACGCCGGGGTGGACATGCGGGTTGAGTTCCGGAATCTGCGAATCCGCGAGTTGCCGCCAAAGCCCGCTTCCGCCTCGGGCTGATCCGTCCGACTTCGTTCCAAGGTTCGTGTTCCAGGGCCGGGCCCGGGCGTGGTTCTCTATTTGGGTTTTCCCGGTGAGCTTCTGCTGCTGGGGCTGGTGAAGGAGCCTTCTGCCGGCCGGAATTTTTCGCCCGGGTCAGGGTGAATTCAACGCATCCACAGTAATCGGTAGAACCCGGCTTGTTCCGGGCTGTTGAGAGGGACGGGCCAGGCGGTTTCGTAATCGTCCGCCCGGATGGTCTGGAGGGACTGCCACGGGCCGGTTGGGGTGGGGGCGGCCTGAATCTGGTAATTTTCGCCGGGTGCACTGTTCCAAGCGAGCCGGAGTGGGGCCGAGGGGCCGGGCAACCAGAAGAGGGTGGGCGGGGAGACGCGCGGGATGGTCACGGTGTCGAAGACGATTCCGAAACGGTCACGGGCCCTGACGAGCAGGGTCTCGGCGTTGACCTCGCATTCGAGGTGGTGGAACCGGGCCTGGAAGACCTGGCTGAGCGGATCGCGTTCGGTCAAACCGTAGAGCATGTAGCCGCCACCACCGGAGACGAACGCGTGGAGGCCCCGGATGGGGGCCAGCCGTTCGTAGCTGTGATCGTGGCCGCTGAAAACGGCCTGCACGCCGTGGCGGGTCAGGATGGGCAGCAACCAGGCCTGGAGTTCGAGCCGGTCCTGGATGCCGTTGTAATTGTAGTCATCGTAACGGTGCCCGCCGGAATGAACGATGGGGGAGTGGAAAAAGACGATGCGCCAGGGTCGGTCGGTGCGGGCCAGGTCATCGGCGAGCCACTGGAGTTGCGGGCTGTCGGGTCCGATCTGGTAGGGTTGTTGGTTGCGGAACGGGGCGAGCGTGGGGATGAAGAGGGAGACGAAGTGCACGTGGCCGAAGTCGAAGGAATAGAAGTGCGAGGTGCCGGTGGCGGAGTTGGTGGGCAGGGCGAAAGTGTCGAAGTAGGGTTGCAGGAGGTCGGGTCCGTAGAGGTCGTGGTTGCCCGGGGTGGGGTACCAGGGTACACGGCGCATCAGGGTTTCGTAGACGCTCATGAGACGGAGGTCGGCCAGTGCGTGGGTGAGGGCGGGGTAAAGGAGGTCGCCGGTGTGGAGGACGAGGTCGACCTGGGCGGTGGCGAGGCAGGAGGCGACCTGGAGTTGGGGGAGGGTGCCCGAACCGGAATCACCGAGGACGGCAAAGCGCACGGGCCCGGTTTCGGGGGCGGTGCGGAAGCTGGCGGTGGGGGAGACGGCTTCGCCGTCTTCATTACGGATGCGGATGCGATAATAGATCTCGGTGGCCGGCGGGAGGTTGGAGAGGATGACGTGGTGTTGTCGGGTGAGCTGGGTGGTTTCCAAGGTCTGATCGGGATCGGGCCGGATACCGTATTCGACGCGGGCGGTGGTGGGGACGATGGTGCGCCAGAGGATGTGGGCCGAATGGCGGCCGACCTGTTGGATGTATGGGCCGCGGCTGAAATGGGCGCGGAGTTCGGCATTGAAGGCCAGGGCGGGGGCGGGTCGGAGGTAGCCGTGGATTTGGACCGCCAGGATGTTGGTACCGGCGCGGAGGACATCGCGGAAGGGGCTGAGGTCCACCTCTTCCGTGGCGGGTCGGGGCCGGAAGGGCACGGTTTCGTCCCATGCGGGCGGGTCGGTTAAGGGTCCGCGGCGGGCGACTTCACGGCCGTTGATCCATGCGACGTAGCCGCTGTGGAAATCGATGCGGAGCAGCAGCCATCGAAGGGTGGAAGGGTCGTCGAGGTTGAACCGGGTGCGAAAGCAGGCCGAAACCATGTTGGTTCCGGCCAGCACGGTGACTTCGTCTCCGAGGTTGGTGCCAAAACCGGCGCGGCCCTCGGCCCATTCGGAGTCGTCGAAATCGGGCTGAATCCATTCAGGGGGAGGTGGCGGGGTGCCGATCTGATTCAGGCGATATCGCCACATGGCGCCCACGGGCACCAGGGCTGGTTCGGAGGTGGATGTGGCGGCGGGGCAGAGGTGCAGCAGGCAAAGGATCGCGGCGATCGGGCTCACCCTGTGCCGGGGACTGCTCGGGAAGGTTGGATTGGCGGGGCGGCTCATGAGGTTTTGGTACCACCGGAGGTGGGGGCCGGCAACGGGGTTCTGGCGGTGGCGTTCAGGGCTGGGGAAGGGGTCGCGACGGAGTTCATGGGATTGCAAGGCCGGGGCGGGACGATGCGTTGGCTGGTCGGTACTCGAGGCAGTTTGTTAGGATGGGAGTGTGAACGGAAGGCAAACGCCCGGCATGCTGGTGCGGCGGCTGCCACGGATGTTGGAGGTTCTGTGGCGCCGTTATTGGCGGCGTGCGTTGCAGTGGCGGGAGCGGGTGGCGCCCAGCGACGAGACGGTTCATTTGTTGCTGGCGGCGGGTGTGGGGGTGATCGGCGGGCTGGTGAATCTCGCGTTTCACGGGGCGATCGAGCTGGTGCGGCATGCGGTGGTGCATCGGCCGGGGGATCCGGTGGAGGTGGCGGAGCTGATGGGTCCGTGGGAGCGGGTGTTGACGCCGGCGTTGGGCGGGTTGGTGGCGGGGCTGATTTTGCACTGGGGATTGCGATGGGTGCGGGCCCGGGGGACGACGAATCTGTTGGAGGCGGTGGTGGCCGGGGATGGGCGGTTGCCGTTCCGGCCGAGCATGGTTCGAGCGTGTTCGTCGCTGGTGAGCATAGCGACCGGGGCATCGATCGGGCGGGAAGGGGGTATCACGCAACTGTCGGCGATGCTGGCTTCGAAGTGGGGGCAGTGGTTTGAGTGGCCGCCATACCGGCTGCGGTTGTTGGTGGGGTGTGGTGCGGCGGCGGGGATTGCGGCGGCGTACAACGCGCCGATTTCGGGTGCGGTGTTTGCGGCGTGGATTGTGTTGGGGAACTTCTCGATGTTGATGTTTGCCCCGCTGGTGGTGTCTGCGGTGGTGGCCAGTGTATTGTCGCGCAGTTTTTTCGGGATTGCGCCGTGGTACGAGGTGCCGGCGGTGGAATTCACGCGGTTGGGTCAGTTGCCGTGGTTCCTGGTGTTGGGCGGCTTGTGCGGGGCGACGGGTGCGTTGTTTTTGAAGCTGCTGCGGTACGCGGAGGATCAGTTTCGCCGGCTGCCGTGGCCGTTGTACGGGCGGATGGCGCTGGGGGGGCTGCTGGTGGGTTTGATCGCCCTGGGTTATCCGGGGGTATGCGGCAACGGATATCTGGTGACGAACCGGATTTTGCACGGGGAGTTTGACCGGCTGACAGCCTCGTGGGTCAGCGGTCACCTTGGCGGGGAGGGGTGGGGATTGCTGTTTTTGATCGGCTTGTTTTCGGCCAAGCTGTTGGCCACGGCGGTGACGGTGGGGTCGGGCGCGGTGGGGGGCGTGTTTACGCCCACGTTGTTTGTGGGTGCGGCCGTGGGGGCGGCGTTTGGGTTGACGCTCCACCTGGCGGGGGTGGGGGAAGAACTACCGCTGAGCAGCTATGCGGTGGTGGGGATGGGGAGCGTATTGGCGGCCACGACGCGGTCGCCGCTGCTGGCGATGGTGCTGGTGTTTGAGATTTCGTTGAATTACTCGATCATGCCGCCGTTGATGCTGGGCTGTGCGGTGGCGACGCTGGTGGCGGGGCGATTGCATCCGGACTCCGTGTACACGGAGAGCTTGCGGGCGCGGGGGCTGGAAGCGGCCACCGAGGTGACGTTGGACCGGCGGGTGGGGGATCTGATGCGGGAGCCGGTGCCGCCGGTGCGGGAGACGGCCACGTTGCAGGAGATGGCGCAGCGGTTTTTAACCCGTGCCAACAATTTCCTGCCGGTGGTGGACGGGGAGAATCGGCTCGTGGGGGTGGTGGCTCTGCACGATCTGAAGCCGTTTTTGAATGCCGGCGAGGAGTTGCGGGCGGTGATCGCGTACGATGTGATGCGCCCGCCGCCGCCGTGTCTGACGCCGAACCAGACCCTGTTTGAGGCGCTGCCGGTGGTGCTGCGGAGTGAGCAACAACACATTCCGGTGGTCAAGAGCGCGTCGGATCCGCGTTTGGTGGGGGCGCTGGTGCGGGCAGAGGTGCTGGGCCTGGTGTCGGAGGCCATGGCCCGCAGCAGCGAGGCACACCTGGCGCCGACCGGGGACGGGCGCCGGTGATGCTTGACCGGGCAGGGTCCCTCCCTGTTGTTTGCTGCCCATGCACGGTGAGTTGTTGGAGCCGAATCCATGGATGGTGGTGCCGTTTGTGTTGTTGCTGGCGGCCATTGCCCTGGGGCCGCTGGCGTGGCCGCATGGGTGGCACCGGCATTATCCGAAGGTGGCGGTGGGTCTGGGGGCCATCACGCTGGCCTATTACTGGCTGGGTCTGAGGGCAACCGGGCGCATCGCACACACGGCGCATGAGTACGTGAGTTTCATTGTGCTGATCGGGTCGCTTTTTGTTGTATCCGGCGGCATCCACATCACGGTCAAAGGCGAGGCCACACCGTTGGCGAACTGCCTGTTTTTGTTGGTGGGGGCGGTGATTGCGAATGTGCTGGGGACGACCGGAGCCTCGATGTTGTTGATCCGGCCCTGGCTGCGGATGAACAAGTACCGGCTGACGGCGCATCACGTGGTGTTTTTCATCTTCATCGTGGCGAATGTGGGCGGTTGTCTGACCCCGATTGGGGATCCTCCGTTGTTTCTGGGGTGTTTGAAGGGGGTACCGTTCTGGTGGGTGCTGGAGCATTGCTGGCCGATGTGGTTGGTGGGGGTGGGTTCGTTGCTGGCGATTTTTTATGTGTTGGACCGGCGAAATTACCTGAAGGCCGCGCGGGAGGTTCGTGAGAAGGAAACGGGTCCGGGGGAGCAGTGGCGGATCCGTGGTCTGGGCAACGTGGGATTTCTGGCGGTGATTCTGGGCGCGGTATTCCTGCAGCATCCACCCTTCCTGCGGGAGGCCGTCATGGTGGCGGCTGCCGTGGGCTCGTACCTGACCACACCGCGGCCGGTGCATGAGGCGAATGACTTCAATTTCGAGCCGATTCGGGAGGTGGCGATTTTGTTCTTTGGCATTTTTGCGACGATGATGCCCGCGCTGGACTGGTTGCAGTTGCATGCGCGGGAGGTGGCCGAACCGACCCCCACGCTTTTGTACTGGGGCACGGGGATGCTGAGTGCGGTGCTGGACAATGCGCCGACGTATCTGAGTTTTCTGAGTGCTGCCCTTGGGATGTTTGCGCCGCCGGCAGTGTTGCAACAGTTACAGGCGGCTGTGAGCCAGGGGCTGGCCCCGTCGGCGGTTCGGGATCCGATCCTTCAGGGTGCCCTGGAGGGGATGGCCGGGTATTTCCCGCGTGAGCTGGCGGGCGGACAACCGAGCGTGGAACATCTGCAGCTTTCGGTGCTGCTGGGGCCGCCGGAGAACAACGTGTATATCATTGCGGTAAGCATCGGGGCGGTGTTTTTTGGCGCGGCCACGTACATCGGCAACGGCCCGAATTTCATGGTCAAGTCCATTGCCGAACATCAGAAGGCGCATGTGCCGACGTTCCTCGGTTACGTGTTCCGGTTCACGTTGCCGTACTTGTTGCCGGTGCTGGTGCTGACGTGGTGGATCTTCTTCCGGCGCTAGGACGGGAACGGGTCCGGGGCGCGGGCGGTTTGGGCCCGGAGTTGACAGGACCGGGTCGGGTGCCGGAGGCTCGGTGGCATGCGAACCGGGCAGTCCTCTTCCTCGGGTGTTGGTGGGACCAACCGCCGCCGTTTTTTGCAACAGACCACCGGGGCGCTGGCCGGATGGGGTTTGGTTCAAGCCCTTCCCGTGGGTGTGTTTGGCGGCGCATCGGAGACGTTGCGGGTGGGGCTGGTGGGTTGCGGCGGTCGGGGCAGTGGGGCGGTGGCGCAGGCGTTGTCCACGGCCGGACCGACGGAGTTGTGGGCGGTGGCCGACTTTTTTCCGGAGCGCGGTCGGGCGCTGGTGGAGCGTTTGCAAGCCCGGTTTGGCCGACAGATTCGGGTGACCCCGGATCGCGTGTTTGGGGGGCTGGAGGGCTACCGGCGATTGATGGACAGTCTGGAGCCCGGGGACGTGGTGATTTTGGCGACGCCGCCCGCGTTTCGGCCGGCGCATTTCGAGTATGCGGTTCAGCGCGGACTGCATGTGTTCATGGAGAAATCCTTTGCGGTGGACGTGCCGGGGATCCGGCGGGTTCTGCGGGCGGGTGAGGAGGCGCGCAAGCGGGGATTGAAGGTGGCGACGGGGTTGATGAGCCGGCATTACGTGCCGCTGGAACAGGCGATGGAGGAGGTCCATCGCGGTGCCATCGGGGAATTGATCGCCGTGTACGCCTATCGGATGCACGGGCCGGTGGGGTTGGGCCCGCGGCCGGAGGGCATGAGCGAGCTGGCCTGGCAGATTGCCAATTACAGTTGTTTTACGTGGCTGAACGGGAGTTTCTTTGTGGACTGGCTGATTCACAACATTGACGTGGGTTGCTGGGCCAAGGGCGGGTGGCCGGTTTCGGTCCAGGGGATGGGCGGTCGGCAGGTGCGGCAGGAGCCGGACCAGTTGTACGACCATTACATGGCCGAGTACACGTTTCCGGATGGGACGCGCATGGTGGTACAGGGGCGGCACATGCTGCGGTGCTGGGACTTTTTCGGGGTGGTGTTGCATGGCACGCGGGGGTGCGCCGTGTTGGGCGAGGGTCAGCCCCAACCCCTGTTGTTTCGGGGTCATGAGCCGGCGGCGCAGCAGGTCCTGTGGCGGTATCGCGGGGAACCTTGTGACCCGTACCAACGTGAGATGGACCTGTTTTTCGAGGCGATTCGGCAGGACCGACCGTGGAACGAGGTGGACCGGAGTGTGGAGTCGAACCTGACGGCCATCATGGGTCGGATGGCGTGTGAATCGGGCCGGCGGATCACGAGGGAGGAGGCGTTGGCGTCGACGCGCGAACTGGCGCCGGGGTTGGATCAGTTGCGGGACACGGATGATCCGCCGGTGAAGGCCGACGCTGCGGGCCGGTATCCGATTGCGATGCCAGGGCAGACCGAGGTTCTGTAGGGCGCCTGCGGGGGCGGGGTTATGGGCGCGGTGGGGTGGCGTTGGCGGGCTGGCTGCCGGGGTCCAGTTCCTGCAGGGTACGGAGGCGGAGCTGGCCGCAGGCGGCGTCGATGTCGGTTCCCTTTTCCCTGCGCAGGGTGGCGGTGACACCGGCGCGTTTGAGTGCGTTGAGGAAGGCATCGCAGGTGGCGGGATCGGGTCGTCGCCACGGCAGGCCGTCGACGGGGTTGTAGGGGATGAGATTGACCTTGGCATGGAGCCGGCGTGCCAGTGCGGCCAGGGGCGGGACCTGCTCAAGGCCGTCGTTGACGCCTGCGATGAGGATGTACTCGAAGGTGAGCATGCGGCCCTTGCGCTCCTGGTAGTATTGGAGGGCGGCGACGAGTTCGGCGAGGGGGTATTTGCGGTTGACGGGCATGAGCCGGCTGCGGACGGTGTCGGTGGCACCGTGGAGGGAGATGGCCAGGCGGAATTGCTCGGGTTCCTCGGCCAGTTTGCGGATGCCGGGCACCAGTCCGCTGGTCGAGATGGTGATGCGGCGTGCGCCGATGCGGCCGCCCCAGGGTGCGTTGAGGATGCGCAGGGCGCGCATGAGGTTGTCGTAGTTGGCCAGTGGTTCGCCCATGCCCATGATGACGAGGTTGTCCACGAGCCGGTCCGTGGGGGTTGGGCCGGCGGATTCGCGGTGCCACCGTTCGACGGCGATGACCTGTTCGACGATTTCGAAGGGTTCGAGGTTGCGTTTCCAACCTCCCAGGCCACTGGCGCAGAACCGGCAGCCGTAGGCACATCCGACCTGGGTGGAGACGCAGAGGGTGTGGCGATCGGCGGGTTCACCGTAGAGGGCGGGATTGGCCGGAATGAGAACGCTTTCGATGAGTGCTCCGTCCGGCAGACGCCAGAGGAACTTCCGGGTTTCATCCGCGGCGCCCTGGAGTCTCACCAGCTCCAATCGATTCAGGGTAAACCGGCTCCCCAGTTTGTCGCGGAGCGCACGGGGCAGGTTGGTCATGACCGACCAATCGGTGGCGTGGTGGCGGTAGAGCCAGTTCAGGATTTGATCCACACGATAGGCCGGTTCGCCCCAGGCGATCAGCTGGGCGTGGAGTTCGTCTCGTGTCAGCGACCGGATGTCTTGCATCTGCAACATGGTAGCGCGGAACGTGCGATTGCCAACCGGGGCGTCGGTGGTTTGGCTGCCGCCCGGACGCGTCCGATGGATTGGCCCGAGGGGCTGCGGGGCATGTGGAGGATCCGGCCTGTCAGCAGGTCGGGTCGGGGAAAAGCGCCACGGAACGCGCCCATTGGAGTGAAGAAAGGTCGGGCGTGAGGCGTCTCAAGGTGGGGAGTGCGCGGACGGGTCCCGGTGCGGCACGGTTCCGTGCTCCAAGGGCCGGGGCGGTGGGCGGAGGTTGCGCGACAGGGATGTGCGCATGGGATGTTCCGGGGAGCGCCAAGCAGGGGCCGAACAGGGTTTGGGAGGTTGAAGACAAGTTGGGGACGGGCCTTGGTGGTGATGAAGAGACAGCATAAAGGTACGCCAACCGTGCCCGGCAGGTTGTGCCGGTCATGGACGCGGTTTGCCCGGGTGCCCGGCCGGGCGGCGCATGGCAGGGGGTCGAAGGTGGGACCCTGGCGCGCTGCGGCGGGGCGAACGGGGGAGGCGCGGCGCGTTGTGATGGGGCGGTTCGGGTGGTTGGGAGCGGGGTTTACGCTGATCGAGTTGCTGGTGGTCCTGGCGATTGTGAGTCTTTTGGCGGCGATGCTGTTGCCGGCGGTGGCCAGGGCCAAGGAATCGGCGCGGCGGATTGCGTGTCTCAATCATCTCCGCCAGTTGGGGCTGGCGATGCAGATGTACGTGCAGGACAACGAGGGACGGTACTGTCCCCGGACGCATCCCATGCGCTGGCCGCAGAGGCTGGTGCCCTACTTTGGTGAGCTCCGGGTTTTGGTGTGCCCCTCGGATGGCCCGGATCCGGCCACGGGCACGGCCGATCCGGTCTTATGGCCGGCCGATGCGGCGCCACGCAGTTACATCTACAACGCCTGGAACGACTACTATCGCTCGCTGTTTCCGGTGGACCATTGGCGGCAGGTGGTCTCCAGCAACGGTCATGCGATCCGTGAGATGGACATCCGCGAGCCCTCGGAGACGTGTCTGCTGGGGGAGAAACGGACGGACTCGACCCATTGGTATTTGGACTATGAGCGATTGGAGGACCTGACCCAACTGGATCAGGCAAGGCACGGCGGGAAACGAGGGGTGGGGACCGGCTCGAATTACGCCTTTGCGGATGGGAGTGTGCGATTTGTGCGATTTGGGCGGACGGTGTGGCCGGTGAACCTGTGGGCCACGACGCCCGAGGCCCGCGCCCAGGGCGGTCCGTTGATTCCGTGAGTGGGGATTTTGAGTTCCCGGGGTGCCCTTGACGCGTCGGGCTCGTGCGGCCAGGGCGGGTTCGGGTTTGGCTTCCGAGGTGTCCGGCCCGGAGACTCCGGGTTTTTGGGGGATGGGCGGAGGCGGAGCCGGGCTGAGTGAGCTTCCAGCGGCCGGGTGGTGGCAGGGGAAGGGCCGGCAGCCGGTTTTGACCGGCGGCTTTTGCGTGCGCAGTGGAGGGCTTGTTGTTGGAGCGGCGCAGTCCCGGCGGGTTGAGGCTGTTTTGCACTTGTCTGCGGGGGCGCCACGGGTACCCATGGGTCTGGATGACGACAGCCAACAAGGTGACGATCCTGCGGATTTTGTTGATACCGGTGTTTGTCGTCGAGGTGTTGTACTACGTGCAGACGGGTTGGGAGGTGCACCGGTACGTGGGGCTGGGGTGTTTTGCGGTGGCGGCGTTGTGCGATGCCCTGGATGGGTTCATTGCGCGGCATTTTCATCAGCAGAGCGAGCTGGGTGCGGTGCTGGATCCGCTGGCGGACAAGTTGCTGTTGGTTTCGGCGATGGTGTTGTTGAGCTTTGATCATGGGCCGCATTTGGAGCGGGTGCCGTTGTGGTTGACGGGCACGGTGTTGGGGCGGGACGTGTTGTTGGTGGTGGGTTTGGTGGTGATCCACATGACGGTGGGTCGTGCCGTGGTGCGTCCGAGGATGGTGGGGAAGGTGGCGACGGTGTTGCAGATGGGCGTGGTGTTATGGGTTTTGTTGCGGTGGCACGGGGCGGTGCTGGAGTGGTTGGCGCTGGCGGCGGCGGTGACGACGGGGATCTCGGGTTTGCTGTACGTTTGGGATGGCGTTCGGCAGCTGAGTACAAGTCCCAGCAGCGGTCCGCGCAGGCCGGAGGAACAGGGGGAATCCGCAAGCGGGCGGGATTCGGGAGGATGAAGCTGTCGGGGATCGACCCGGTACGGAAGGAGGACTTGTGAAGTCGGAGAAGGCACGAACGGAAGGCGGGTTACGGGAGGGCGACACCGCTCCGGATTTCGAGGGGTTGACGCAGACGGGGCAACGGTTTCGGCTGCGGGATTGCCGCGGGCGGTGGGTGGTTTTGTATTTTTATCCGCGGGACCACACGCCGGGTTGTACGCGGGAGGCATGTGAGTTTCGGGACTGGCACGGGGCGCTGGACCGGTCGGGGGCGGTGGTGGTGGGGGTGAGCACGGACACGGTGGCTTCCCATGCGCGGTTTGCGGACAAGTATCGGTTACCGTTTGTCCTGGTGGCGGATTCGGACGGAACGATTTGCCGGATGTACGGTGTGCGGGGGCAGAAGCGGTTTTTGGGGCGCAGCTTTGAGGGGACGTTGCGGACGACCTTTCTGATTGATCCGGAGGGGCGGATTCGGCGGGTATGGCGGCGGGTGCGGCCGGCGGGGCATGCGGAGGCGGTTTTGAAGGCGCTGGAGGAGCTGCGGGGGGCGACGGGTGGCGGGTAAGGGGCGGGGTTTATGAGGGGCTGCGGAGGGTGGTGGTTTCGGCCGGAATCGGCGCGGTTTTTGCCCTTGCGCAGCGGTCGGGGGTCCGTATGCTTGCCGTTCGCCTGGACTCCGCGGGTGCGGATGATCCACTAGAGGCTGAGAAAAGGAAGTTAACGCGAAACAAAACCTCCGGCTCCGGTGGTGGCAGACACGGGGCCGGCTCCGGACGTGGTCCGGGGGACAACCTCCGTTGCCGTTGCAACGACTGGTTCGTTAGGCAATGGAGCATTCGGCAGCGCCCCCAAGGGTGCGTTCCCAAGGCTCCACATATCCCAACAAGGCAGAGAACTCTATGCTCACGATGGAAGACGCCATGAAGCAAAGCCCGATGCGCTTTGCGGTTGGCGAAATTGTGCCCGGGACGATCATTGAGGTGCGTCCCAAGGAAGTGTTGGTGGACATTGGCTACAAGAGCGAAGGGGTGATTCCCCTGAGCGAGTTTGAGAATCCGGAGACTCTCCAGCCCGGCATGCAGGTGGACGTGCTGATTGAGAAGCTGGAGGACAAGGACGGCATGGTCGTGCTCTCGCATGAGAAGGCCATGTTCAAGAAGAACTGGGAACGCATCCTGGCCATTTGCAATGAGGGCGGCCGGATCCAGGGCCGGGTGAAGGCGGTGGTGAAGGGCGGGCTGCTGGTGAATGTGGGAGTGGAGGCCTTCCTGCCGGCGTCGCAGGTGGACGTGACGACGCCGAAGAACCTGTCCCAGTACGTGGGACAGACCCTGGAGTTCAAGGTGGTCCGGATCAATCCGGAGCGGCAAAACATTGTGTTGTCGCGGCGTGAGGTGATTGAGGAGGAGCGGGCGGCGCGCCGGGCCAGGTTGCTGCAGGAGATGATGCCGGGCGACATTCGGAAGGGCCGTGTCAAGAACATTACGGATTTTGGTGCGTTCATCGACCTGGACGGCATTGACGGCCTGTTGCACATCACGGACATGAGCTGGGGCCGGATCGGGCACCCCTCGGAGCTTTTGAAGGTGGGCCAGGAGATTGACGTGGTGGTGTTGGACGTGAACCGGGAGAAGGAGCGGGTCAGCCTGGGGCTGAAGCAGAAGACGCCGAATCCGTGGGACCAGATCGAGACGAAGTACCCGGTGGGCAGCCGCGTGAAGGGCAAGGTGGTGAACCTGATGCCGTACGGGGCGTTTGTGGAGTTGGAGCCCGGGGTGGAGGGCCTGGTCCATGTGACGGAGCTTTCCTGGACGAAACGGATTGCCAAGCCGTCGGATGTGTTGCAGGTGGGGCAGGAGATCGAGGCCGTGGTGCTCAGCGTGAACCGGGAGGAACAGAAGATCTCGCTGGGTGTGCGGCAGTTGGAGCCCAACCCGTGGGACACGATTGATCAGAAGTATCCGCCCGGCACGCGGGTCAAGGGCAAGGTCCGGAACCTCACCAGCTACGGCGCGTTCATCGAGCTGGAGGAGGGCATCGACGGCATGGTGCACGTGTCCGATCTGTCCTGGACGCGCAAGATCAATCACCCCTCCGAGGTGCTCAAGAAAGGTGACGAAGTGGAGGCGGTGGTGCTGGAGGTGGACAAGCCCAACCAGCGCATTGCCCTGGGGATCAAACAGCTCACGCCGGATCCATGGGAACGGATTGACGAGCTGTACAAGGTGGGTGACCTGGTGACGGGCAAGGTCACCAAGCTGGCCAGCTTTGGTGCGTTTGTCGGGCTGGCACATGACATTGACGGGCTGGTGCACATCTCGCAGATCAGCGAGGAACGGGTGGACAAGATCAAGAACGTGCTGAAAGTGGGCCAGGAGGTGACGGCCCGCGTGATTAAGATTGACCGGGCCGAACGGCGGATCGGCTTGTCCATCAAGGCTGCCAACTACACGGAAGAACAGCTCCGGGAAGAGCAGCGTTTGCTGGATCAGCTGAAGCCGGGCGAGGACCTTGTGGCGCTGCAGCACGCGTTTGAGCTGGCCGAGGAGGAACGCGAGGAAGAAGAATCGCAGAAGTAGGGCTCTTACGGAAATGATCAACGTGCGGGCGGTCTCACGTCGGGACCGCCCGTTTTGTTTTGATGTGCGGGCTTCGTCCATGAAAGCCGCGGAACAGCCCGCGGCTTCGGGGTGCTTGTCTCGGGCGGGTTCTGCGCGGGCCGGATCGGGGCTCGGGGTCGGCAGCCGGGCCCGGTTGTGCCACCGGCTGTCGTTTCGGGGTTGTTGAGACCGCCCCCCGGGGCGTTGAAGCCGGGCAGACCCCGTGGGATGCAGGGGATGGATCGGCGCCGGGAAGGTCAGTGGATTGGGGATCTGACGGGCCGGGGCTGTCGGGCCTCCCATTCCGTTCGGGAGACCGGGCGGACCTGATGGAGGAATACGAATGCGCCCTTTTTGTTGCCGACGACGATGTCGGCCCAGCCGTCCCCGTTGAGGTCGGTTACGGTGACTTGGGTGCCGACGCCGGAGTCGGCGTCCACAAGGTGCGGTTCAAAGAAGGGTCGGGCGCCGGTGGGCCGGAAGAGACGGAACCAGTAGAGCACGGCGGGTGCATTGGGTTCGGGATCTCCGGTGGGGCCGTGGGCCCAGAAACGCTTGCCCGTGACAAAGTCGGGCAGACCGTCACGGTCAAGGTCAGCGTCCGCCAGTGCGTGGGCCTGCGAGAATCGGATGCCGAAAGGGTTGTCTGATTCGCGTTCGCCGGTGATGAGGTGTTGACGAAATGCGATCCCATCGGAAGAGCGGACCTGTTCGAACCATGCCAGTCCGTACTCGTGGGCGTGGAGGGCGGTGACGACGTCATTTTGGCCGTCTCCGTTCACGTCGAAGACGAGCATTTGTGCCCCGCCGCGCCCGAACGAGGTCGGGTGGTGACGCCAGAGGGGGTTGCCTTCAAGGGATGGCGGTTGTTCCCACCACCCGTCCTTTTCGACCAGATCGGGTCGGCCGTCGCCGTTGATGTCGCCCCAACCCAGGCCGTGGGTGTAACGTCCCCAGTCCCCGGGCGGGCTGATGGGTCGAAAGTTCCACGGGCGCTCGGGATGAGCAGGGTCGTATTCAGCGTAGCCGAGGCGGCCCCGGGAGAAGCAGATCAGTTCGGGTCGGCCGTCGCCGGTGATGTCGGCCAGCCCGGGTGATTCTCCGTCGGTGGGTTCGAGCGCGAGGTGTTGGGTCCATGGTTTTCCGGGTTGACGCGGGTTTTCGTACCAGTGGGCGGCTCCGCCGGGATGGGGCAGGTGGAGGATGTCGGGCCAGCCGTCCTGATTGAAATCGCCGGTGAAGGTGAGGAAGACGTCGGCGTATGCGTTTTGCGTGCCCAGTGCGCCTTCAAAACCCGGCACGGTTTCCCGGCGGCCGTCGGGGAGGACTCGCTCGAACGACCGGGTCGCGGGCATGAAAGCAAAGCGCTCGCGGAAGTCGGGGCCGAGGTAGATGAACGGCCCGCAGACCACGTCCTTGTGACCGTCGCGGTTGAAATCGGCGGCGTGGGCGCCTTCGGCCCAGAACTCGCGGGTGAGGATGATTTTTTGGAACTCGTGGATCTGGAATTCCGCGGCCTGAAGACCCAGGGCGAGCCCGCACGCCAGGTGCCATGGCAAGGCTTTGCGCATGGGATTGAGGCTGGTCAGGCCGGTTGCTCCGGTCAAGCGTCTGCGGACGGGGCTTCGCTCGGCCCGAAAGGGGGCGAGCACGGGAATGCGTGTTCCGGCGCGACGGGCATTCCATCCACCCCCTGCCGGATCCATCGCCTCCGGGCATACGCCGGCGGGACGTTCGAAGGGCGGGTCGGCTCAAATGGGTTCGACCATGCGTTCGGCGAGGACGCGGTCCCGGATGGCGGCCACAAGGCCCGGGATGGTGTGTTCGTGTGCCTCCACGGTGGGGTTGAGGCCGAGTGCGGCCAGGGCACGGCTGGTTTCGGGTCCAATGCTGGCCAGTCGCAGGCCGGGGAAGCGTGCCAGGAGTTTGGGAAGGTCGAACCGCCGGTGGAAATGTTCGACGGTGGACCCGCTGGTGAAGGTGATCCAGTCGGCGCCTTCCTCCCGGAGCCGTTGCGCAGCTTCGTTGCCCTCCTCGGTTTCGGCCACGGTTCGGTAGACGGCGATGTCGTCCACAATGGCTCCGTGTTCTTCGAGGGCCCTGGGCAGGTCGGGATTGGCGACCTCGGCCCGGAGAAGACAGATGCGGAGATTCTCGAGGCTCATGTAGTTGGCCATCGCCTCGGCCACCTTGACGGCCAGGGCCTCCTGGGGGACGACGTCCACCTGCAGGTGCAGTTGACGGAGGCGTTCGGCGGTGCCGGGCCCGACGGCGGCGATCCGGGCCCCGCCAAGGTCGCGCAGGTCCTGGAACCGCTGGAAAAAGAAGTCGAAAAACGCGTTGACCCCGTTGGGGCTGGTGAAGACGAGCCAGTCGTAGCTGTTAAGTTCCAGCAGGGCGTCCACGACGTCGCGGCGTCGGCGGGGCGGTGCGGTTTTGATGACGGGGACCTCCCAGACTTCGGCCCCCAATTCGGCCAATGGCCGGGAGAGTGCAGCGGCCTGATCACGGGCACGGGTGACCACGATCCGCTGGCCGAACAGCGGACGGCGCTCGTACCAGTTGAGCTTGTCACGGAGCCGGACCACTTCACCGATGACCGCGACGCTGGGGGCGCTGAGGCCGGCGCGGGCCAGGTCGGCTCCGATGGTGGCGAGGGTGCCGGTGACGGATCGTTGTCGGGCGGTGGTGCCCCACTGGGTCACGAGGACCGGTGTGTCCGGGGCCATGCCGTGTCGGATCAGGATTTCGGCGATCCGCCCGATTTGTGCCGTGCCCATGAGGATGACCTTGGTGCCGGGCAGGCGGGCTTCCGCCGCCCAATCCACCGGGCAATCGGGCGATTCGGGGTCGGCGTGACCGGTGAGGATGACCAGTCGCGATGCGTACCCGCGGTGGGTGACGGGCACACCGGCATAAGCGGGCACGGCGACAAAGGAGGAAACACCGGGCACGACTTCGAACGGGACGCCGGCCTCGGCGAGGTGGAGGGCTTCCTCGCCGCCGCGGCCGAAGACGTAGGGGTCGCCGCCCTTGAGCCGCACCACGGTTTTGCCCTCGCGTGCCCGTTGCACAAGCAGCTCCAGGACAGCGGTGCGATCGGACGAGGTCTCGCCGGCCCGCCGACCTCCGAAGATGCGCTCGGCTCCGGGGCGGACCAGGTCCAGGATGGCCGGCTGAACCAACGCATCGTAAACGACCACATCGGCGCGCTGGAGCAGCTCGGCAGCCCGGAGCGTTAACAGCCCCGGGTCACCCGGGCCGGCGCCCACGATATAGACTGTGCCCGTTGCTGACATCTGAAGGAAACTATCGGCCTGTTTGCGGCTGGCAAGGCTTGGAAAGCAGGGGGCGGTGGAGCGGGTCCGGCCGGTGGAGTTTGTACCAGCCTGTTGCATACGCGGGGAAGAGGGTCCCGGGCCGTCAGATCGGTCCGGGCCGTTGCACTGGCGGATCCGATGACCCGGAACCGGGTGTACGGAGTTGGTCCGGCCGGTGGACGACGACGGCGGCTCAACTTGCGGTCGGACGGGGTGCGGTAGGGCAGCACAGTTGCAGGGGCGAAATCGGCCCGGCCCGGAGCAGTGGAGGACACTGGAGTCCGTGCTGGACCGATGACTTGATCTGTTCCGGCGGTTTACCGGGCCCACTGGATCCGGGTTGGTGAGCGGTGTGGAGGCGTTGAAACGGACTTGCGTTGCTGGCGGGACCGGGCATATTGCAAGCGGTTGGCGCGGTGCCGGTTTGAGGCTGCCGCGTCGGCCGGGGCGCCCGTGAGGGCGCGAAACTGGTGGGGTCGTAGCTCAGTTGGTAGAGCGTCTCGTTCGCACTGAGAAGGTCAGGGGTTCGAGTCCCCTCGGCTCCACCAATTTTTCTTTTCCGGGGAGGAGCGCGGGGCGGGGGCGGGCTTCGATGCGTTAGGGTTCCAGGCAGGATTGTCGTGGGTTTCGGCGGACGATTTGAATTGGTTCGACTGCGCACGGGTGCGTGGGCGGTGCGTGATGCGGTGGTGGGCGAAGTGATGCATCCGGGTGCCGGTCCCGGGGTGGAGGCGTGGGCACTGTATGTAGAGGAGCTGCAACTGGGGCGGTTGTGGTCGCGGGTGGAGTCCGGGCAGCAGGCGGAGGCGGTGGTGTGGGACGTGGGTTTGGGCGCCGGGGCGAATGCGTTGGCGGTTTTGCGGTCGGCGTCCACGCGGCGGGTCCGGCTTCGGATGTGGAGCTTTGACGTGGCCCTGGAGGGGCTGGCCTTTGCGCGGCGGCATGGGGACCGGCTCGGGTACGTGGAAGGGATGGAGGCGGTGTTGGATCGTTTCTTGTCGGGCGGCGGTTTTGTGGGGCGGGTGGGTGAGGCCGAGGTGGAGTGGCGGTTTGTGGAGGGGGACTTTTCGCGGTGGTTGGTGGAGGACGCGGCGGAGGTGTCCGCCCCGGACGCTGTGGCCTATGATCCGTTTTCGCCGGCCCGAAATCCCGCGCTGTGGACGGTGGAAGTGTTCCGGCGGTTGTACCGGAGGTTGGATCCGGGTCGGGCCTGTGTGTTGGCGACCTACTCACGGAGCAGTCGTGTGCGTGTGGCATTGTTGGTGGCGGGCTTTTACGTGGGGCGGGGTTGCGCCGTTGGGGTGAAGGAGGAGACCACGGTGGCGTCGAACTGTCCGGATCGGCTGGAGCGGCCTTTGGATGGGGCGTGGTTGGCGCGGCTGCGACGCTCAACCGCGGCCGAGCCTGCGTGGTTGTCGGGGGATCCGCCAGGGGCGTTGCGCCCTTCGACGTGGGACCTGTTGATGCGGCATCCGCAATTTGCAGGTTGCGGGATGGGGAGCGAACCGGCGCCGGATCCTCGGGGCGGGGATTAGAACGCGGCGGGTTCGGGCGGGGGCAGGTCGGTTTGCTTTTGGGCGCGCAGGGACTGTAGTTGTTGGAGCAACGCGAGGCGGTCGGGGTCGGCCAGGTCCGGCTGACCCAGGCGTCGTTTGCAGGCTTCGATCTGGCGATCGATCCATGCGTTACGCAGGCGGAGGGCGACGTCGCGAATCTGACGTTCGGGCTCGGGCAATGGCCGTTCATCCACGGCGCAGGCGCTGACCAGCGATTGCAGTGCCGGTTCAGGCAGGGCCTGGACGAGTTCGGCCGCAGTGGGGGTGACGCCCTGACGGTGATATTGGAAGCAAATTTGGACCACGCGCCGTGCGCCTTCGTGTTGCAGCCAGTCGGGTGAGATGTGTTGGCCGGCCCAGGGGATCAACGCACCGTGTTGGAGCAGAAGCCGGAGCAACCATTCCTCCAGGGGTGGTGGCGCGGCGGGGCCCGGTTCCGGGGGTGCCGGTTCGGCGGGCCCGCGGTCGTGGCGGCCGCGACCTTCCAGTTTACGGAACTCGCTCCGGACGGCCGCCTCGCTGACACCCAGCACGGCGGCCGTTTTGCGGGCGTGCGTTTCGATGATGAGATCGTTGCGGGTTTTGAGCAGCAGGCGCCCCATTTCCTCCAGCACACGGAGCCGTCCCCGCTCGGTGCCCAGGTCGTGGATGCTGCAGAGCCGTTTGAGGTGGTAATCGAAGAAATCCTCGGCGTTGCGGACAAGGGATTGGAAGGCCTCGGCACCGTGTTCGCGAATGAAGCTGTCCGGATCATGGGGGGCGGGCACGAGCGCCACCCGGACGACGATGCCGGCTTCCAGCAGGATTTCGAGTGCCCGGCTCATGGCTTTTTGGCCGGCCTCATCCGAGTCGAAGCACAGGACCACCTCCGTGGAGTAACGGCGCAGCAATCGGGCGTGGTCTTCGGTGAATGCGGTGCCGAGGGGGGCCACTACGTTCGCCACGCCGGCCTCATGACAGGCGATGAGGTCCAACTGGCCCTCGCAGACCACGGCAAAGCCCGCGTCCAGAATGGCGCGCCGGCTCTTGTCCAGCCCGTAAAAGACGCGGCTTTTGTGGAACAGGGGAGTTTCCGGGGAGTTGATGTACTTGGCGGTGTCCGCGTCGGCGGTCAGCACCCGGCCGCTGAAGCCGATGACCCGTCCCTGTTCGTCACAGATGGGAAAGATGAGCCGACCACGGAAACGGTCGTAGTATCCGGAGCCGTCCTCGCGCCGGATGATGAGGCCCGCCTGCTCGACCAGGTCGGGTTCGAATCCCTTGCTGCGGGCCCAGTTGACGGTGTCGTCCCATGCGGGGGGAGCCGCGCCGAGCCGGAACGTCTGGATGGCCCGGGGCGAGACGCCGCGGCGGGCGAGATATTCCCGGGCCGGTTGCCCGGCGGCGTCGGACGCCAGCACGGTTTGCCAGCGTCGGGTGATTTGTTCCATGAGGTCGAACAGGCGTTCTTTGAGGCGTCGCTGGGCCGCCCCTTCAGCGTCCTGTTCCCATGCCAGACGGATTCCGACCCGCTCGGCCAGGAGTCGGACGGCCTCGGGGAAGGAGACGTTTTCGTAAAGCTGGATGAAGGTGAAGACATCGCCGCCCTTGTGGCAGCCGAAGCAGTGAAAAATCTGCCGTTGCGGGTGGACGTGGAAGCTTGGGGTCTTTTCCTTGTGGAAGGGGCAGAGGGCGACAAAGTTGGTCCCGCGCCGTTTCAGGGGGAGGTAGGCACTGATGACCTCCACGATGTCGTTGGCGGCGCGGATTTGCTCGAGTGTGTTATGGGAAAATACCCCTGCCATGGCTGCAATCCGGATCCAATGTGGGCCGTGGCGCCGCCCACGGCAAGAGACCATTGGCGCAGGGCGGATGGTGCAGGTCCAGCCCCCGCAGCACTTCCTTGAAGAGTTGTTCCTTGGCGCCTTTCAACCGATGCCGCGCCATCACCGCCTCCGCGTCGGTCCGGCGCGGGTCGTGCGCCACAAAGGCGTAACGCCAGAACATCTGGTCGTCCTTCTTCCACCGGGCCACCGCCAGCAGGAAAGTGAAGTCGCTGCCGGCCACGGTGTGCCGGATGCCGGCGTACTGCTCGGTCACTTCCACCCCGTCGCGCCAGCGCGTTTGCGTGGCCGGACTCCAGGCGCTCCGGGGCAGTGCTTCCAGGGCGGGCAATCCGCCCGGGGTGGACTGCTTTTGAGCGGCGACCAACTCGAAGCGGATCCTGGGCGAGCGTTCGGTGATGGTCGGCAGGCTTCATGGCATGCACGGCGCACGAGGATGTTGAAGGCCCAAGCCAAAACAATGCATCTGCCGGTGCAATACTTCAGGCGATAGCCAAGGTTTGGGGCAAAAACACGGGACGCCACCTTTCAAACACGGCGGTGGCGGCGAGCCCGCGCGTGCCCAACACCACGGCCACCAGCCGGCCGAGGCAGCAGAGAGACGCGATGAGCGTGGCGCAGGCTGGCAGCCTGCTGTGTCGCGGTTTGCAAATCTTCCAGCCGCCGCTCCCAAAAACATGGTCGGCCCGGCAAGGCTGCTTCGCCCCGCCGAGCCGACCCATCCCCCGAACCCAAAACACCTCCGCCGCCTTACGGCGACAGCGGCTTGACCGCTCGCACCCGATAAAACCGCATCGGCGCGCTGGTGTCGCTGAAGCTCCGCGTCGTGCTCTCCCCGTCAGGCACTATCAGCCCCAACCCGCTGTCCTCCCACACCGGCACCGGCAAGTCCAGGTTCAGCGCCTTCTCGAGGTAGTAGCGCCGCGTGGGCTTGCTCGTCCAGGTCACCTTCGGCTCCCTGCCGTCCGGCGGAGTATCGAATGCCGTGATCCGCAGGTGCTCATCGGCGTTCAAGGGGTTCGTGTCTGCCAAATACTCCTGCAGGTTGTTCATCCCGTCACCGTCAGGGTCGTCCTCGGCTCTGGGCGAAAGGCCGTCGAAGTACAGCCGTTCCCAGGCGTCGGGCAGGCCGTCGCCGTCGGTGTCGGCCCCGTTGGCGACCACGTCGGTCTGCACATGGGCCACCGCGTTGCTCAAGCTGATCCAGCCGCAGTTGGCCGACCAGACGTAACCGCTGAGTTTGCCGGTGTTCAGGTCCACCCTGGGCGCGCCGGTGCCCTCGAAGTTGATCCAGCCGATGTTGGCCCCCCAGGCGTAGCCGCGCAGGTTGCCCAGGCCATCGTGATTGACGCCCCAGTCGGTGGCCGAGTTGTTCTGGTATTGGATGCCGTTGGCGGGCGTGCCACTGCCCAGGCTGATCCAGCCCACGTTGGCGGCATAAATGTAGCCCGAGCAGATGTATTCGCCGATGACGGCGCCGTTGTTGGCGTCGCCGCGCCAGTCCATCCAGCCGAGGTTGGCGCCGTAGGCCAATTTGTTGGCGGGATTGATGGTGGTGGCGGCCTGCAGGCCGGTCAGGGGCAGCAGCCCCGCAAGCGAGAGCAGTGCAAGGGCCGGGAGTTTGAGCGGTGTTTTCATGGTCGGTTCAGGTTTCGAGGTTGAAGGTATTTGGGTTCAAAGCGCTCGTGCCATGCGAAGGGCGCCCGGCGGGCCGGTTTTCAGGCCGGCCCGCCAATGGGCGGCAAAGAACATTCTGATGGGCCGAAGTCGAAGCCGGCCCTGCAGAATGCGGTGTTGCGAAATCGGCCCATGCGGCTGGCGCTTCAGGGCATGTTGTATTTGTAGGTGGCGATGATGGTGCCCTCGCCAGAAGCAACGTAACAGCCGTTGGCCATAACAGTTAAGATCGCAGTGCCGTTAGTGCGTGTGCCGACGCAAAAAACGGCGTTTTTCGTATTCACTCCCACGCCATTCAAGCTCCGGCCATAGCAGCCAATGGCCGTGCGATCCGCAAAAATGCCGTTGCCGTAGTCGCTTTCGCCGTAACAGTTCTGGGCGCTGTCGGCATAAATGCCGTAGCCGCTGCCGCTTTCGCCGTAACAGTTCTGGGCGCTGTAGGCATAAACGCCGTTGCCGCTGAAGCCGTAGCCGGAACAGTTCAGTGCGGTCTTGGCATAAACGCCGTTGCCGCTGATGCTGTAGCCGCGACAGTTCTGGGCGGTGGCAGTGACACGAACGCCGTCGCCGTTGTTGCTGGAGCCGCGACAGTTCTGGGCGGTGATGGCATAAACGCCGTTGCCGTAGTCGCTTTCGCCGTAACAGTTCTGGGCGTTGTCGGCATAAACGCCATTTCCGCTGCGGCTTCTGCCGTAACAGTTCAGTGCGGTCTTGGCATAAACGCCGTGGCCGCTGCCGATGGATCTGCCCCAGCAGTCGGATACGGTCCAGCCCTCTATTGCCGTGTCGCCGCATTCCAGAGCCGTGCAGTTTTTCACGACCGTGGCGACAATCCCCTTGCCCCCGATCGTCCGCACGGCGCAGTTTTCCACAACCGTCGAGTCGCTATTGCCGACGTCGATACCGTCATAACGGCAGCCGGAGACGTTGACCCCGCTCACCCGAACGGCGCGGGGCGCAGTGCTGAGATAGTAATAGCCAATGCCGTAGTCAAAGCCCGGCCCGTTATACGTGCCGGCATTGTTCGTCACCCCGCCCTCGATGTTCCCGTTCAGAATCGCCAGATTCCTCAAGTCACCATAAATCAAAATCGCCGTCCCGCTGGCGGGATTGGCCGTGGAGCGAATGGTGTAGCCGTTCAAATCCAGCGTCACGCCGTTGGTCGCAATCGTGATCCCGTTAGCGTTACTGACGGTCAGGTTGGTCGTCAGGTAATAGGACCCCGGTTCGGTGATGGTGAACGGCGCCGAACTGATGGGCGTGCGCGGCTCGACCTGTTGCAAGGTCTTCATCGTCGGCGCGGGCGCGCCCGGCGGCGTCAAACTCCCCTGGCCCGGGGCCAAAGAAGGGAGAAGTACTGTCGAAAGCAGCCCAAAGGCTGCAAGGTGGATTTGCAGTTTCATGCTGTGTTCAGGTTTCCAGGTTGTGGTTTTTGGTTTCAGCGATTTCGCCTCGAAACGAATCGCGCCCCACCCGTGTCGCGCCGCTCAAGGGCGCTAACGGCGAGAATTAGCTACCTTATCGGCCAAAACAGCTCCGGCTTTAAGATTTTCTGCGGGGTCACTTTTTGAAGGCGCGGTGAAAGGCATCGGGATGCAACGTCACCGTCCAGCCTCCTGGCGCCACAGCTGGAGCGCGGAACATTTGCTCCGCCAGCGACCGTTGCCTTCCCTCTCCCTCGAAGGAGGAGACCAAGGTGAGGCTGGCGCAGGCTGGCAGCCCGCCATATCACGCATTGGCAAGCCGCCTGCCACCGGCAGTGCGCCGAAGTTTGCAAAGATTCAGGTCGCCTCCTGTCCATGCGGCACTCCCTCAAAACGGCAGGGGTTGAACTTCGTGATACTCCGACGGCGGCGAAAAGAGCGTCCCGTCCTTGTCTTCGATCTTCTCCGGTCGAATGCTCCGCACCTCGAACCGCAGCCGCTCCGGGCCGGCCACAGGCGCGTTGGTCTCACCGGACAACGCCGGCATCTCAAACCGCAGGACGGCCAGCAACGGGAACAACTTCCGCGCCCGCAACAACTCCCCCCATTGCTCCTCGAGCATCCGCGGACCAAAACGCGGCGGCTGGTTCGGCTGCCACGGCTCGAATGGCAACAACTTGTCGGTTGCCCAAATCTCCATCACCTCGCCGCGTTGACGCAGTTCATAGCGGGCGCAGGCGTAACCGAGCAGGTTGGTCGTCTGGCCGGTGGCCTTCAGCTCCAGCGGCTCTACACCCATCGGCATCATCGGCAACGCCGGCATCGCGGGCATGCCGGGTCCCGCGCCGGGCAAACCGCCCGCTTGCGGGCCAACACCTGGCGGCAAACCCGCCGGCGGCTGCGGCATCGCCGGCAGGGCGGGCATCGTCGGCGGCGCAGGCGCACCGGGCAGATTCGTCGGGCCAATGACGACCGGCCCGGGCGTTTGCAGCCCGATGCCCGGCGGAAGCGCGTGGGGCAGGCTTCCAGCCTGTGCTTCTGGGCCGAGACCCGGTGGAAGCGACGGCGACGTCGGGAAACCTGTTGGCGGCGCGGACGCCTTGGCTGCCGCCGGTTTCAGGCGCACAAAGCTGCGGTTGTGGGGAAAGACCAGCGTGCGTTCGCCGGTTTGCAGGTTCACGAGGTTTCGGGCGTGCGGCCGGTCGGTTTCCCCGCGCTCGATTCGCAGCATGTTCGTGCTGACGGTGTAGAGCCAGGTCTGCGTCTCGCCGCCGCGCACCAGCGCCGCCTGGATGCGCCCCTCGAAGCCGGAGGCCGACGCCAAACTGGCCGTCAGGCTCAGCGCCAGCGTTCCTACGTGCACCGGCAGCCGGAAGCCGAGCATTTCGAAGCGCCTCATGGCATGTTGTATTTGTGGTCGGCGGTGATGGTGCCGTAGGCAGGGAGAATAACGTAACAGCTGTTGGCCACAGCAGCATTGATCGCAGTACCCCCGGAGGTGTTCCAGCCGCTACAAAAAGCGGCGATTACCGTAGACACTCCCGTCCCAAACTGGCCGCACTTGCCGAAGCAGCCAATCGCTATGTCGCCAGCAGTAACGCCGCGGCTGGTGTTGCTGTAGCCGTAACAGTTCTGGGCGGTGTGGTAGGCATAAACGCCATCGCCGGTGCTGCTGATGCCGTAACAGTTCTGGGCAATCATGGCATCAACGCCATTGTTTCCGGTGCTGTTGCCGTAACAGTTCAGTGCCGTGTAGGCATAAACGCCGCGGCCACTGTTGCTGAAGCCGTAACAGTTCTGGGCGGTGCTCCCGGAATAAACGCCGTGGCCGCTGGCGCTGTTGCCGGAACAGTTCTGGGCGGTGGTGGCGGCAAAAACGCCGTGGCCGCTGCCGGTGGATTCACCCCGGCAATCGGATACGGTCGTCCCCGCAATCGCTGTGTCGGCGCATTCCAGAGCCGTGCAGTTTTTCACGACCGTGGCGACAATCCCATAGCGTCCAACCGTCCGCACGCTGGAGCTCTCCACCACCGTCGAGTCGCCATTGCCGACGTTGATACCGTCTTGAGAGCAGCCGGAGACGTTGAGCCCGCTGACGCGGACGTTTCGGGGTGCGACTTGGGGATAAATTACGCCGTAACCAAAGCCCGGCCCGCTATACGTGCCGGCATTGTTCGTCACCCCGCCCTCGATGTTGCCGTTCAGAATCGCCAGATTCCGCAAGCCGTTCTCAATCCAAATTGCCGCCGCGTTGGCGGGATTGGCCGTGGAGCGAATGGTATAGCCGTTCAAATCCAGAGTCACGCCGTTGGTCGCAATGATGATCGCGCTCCCGCTACTGACGGTCAGGTTGGTCGTCAGGTAATACGACCCGGGCTGGCTGATGGTGAACGGGGCCGAACTGATGGGCGCGCGTGGCTCAACCTGCTGCAAGGTCTTCATGGTTGGGGCGGGCGCGCCCGGCGGCGTCAAACTCCCCTGGCCCGGGGCCAAGAAGGGAGAAGTACTGTGGAAAGCAGCCCAAGGGCTGCAAGGTGGATTGGGGGTTTCATGCTGTGTTCAGGTTTGCGGTTGTTGGTCTTGGTTTCAGCAATTTCGGTTTCAAACGAATCCTGCCCCGCCCGTGTCGTGCAGCTCAGGGCCGCTAACGGCGAGAATAAGTTCCTCCTAGCCCGGGACGGCCCCGGCTTCAAGAATTTTTTTTGCGGGGTCACTTTTCTGAATCCCCGGTAAGTGGCGTCGGGATGCTATGTCACCGTCCAGCCTCGTGGCGCTGTGGCCGGAGCGCGGAACATTGATCCTGAAGGTGAGGGTGGCGTGGGCTGGCAACATACTTTATCCCGCATTGCCAATGCTCCGGCCCCGCTCCCAGGAACACGGTCGCCCTGGCGCGAGCCCTTGCAGTCAGTGAAGTCGGGTGGCAGCCTCACCCGACTGGTCTGTCCGGTCCCCCGGACATCCGGGTGGGAACCGGGAGCAGGTAGCCGGTGTTGCCCCGAAATGCATTTGGCTGGCCAAAAAGCGTTGTTCCGCCCACCCTTGGGGGTTGAGACCGAATCGCTTCGGAGACGCTGCGATGATCCATGTCCTTGAGACCCGGCAGAGGATTCCGGCGGACCTGGACACGGTGTGGGCGTTTTTTGCCACGCCCCGTAACCTGAACGAAATCACGCCACCGGACCTGCATTTCAGCTTTGTCCGGGGCGGCGAGGAACCGATGTACGCCGGGCAGGTGATCGAGTATCGGGTCACCATATTCCCCTGCGTTGCCGTCCGTTGGCTGACCCAGATCACCCATGTGGAGCCCGGGCGCCGGTTTATTGATGAGCAGCGTGTCGGCCCCTATCGGCTGTGGATTCACGAGCACCGCTTCGAGCCCGTGGAAGGTGGGGTGTTGATGACGGACCGGGTGACCTATGCGCTGCCGTTTGGGGTTGTGGGGCGCCTGGTTCATCGTCTGGTGGTGCGCCGTCGGCTCGAGTACATCTTTGCGTATCGGCGGCGGGTCATTGCCAAAATCTTCGGTGGAGGAGAGGGCCAGGGTTGAATGTGAAGGTTGGAGGATGGTGCCGGCGGTGTGCGGGCGGTCGGTTTTGGGGTGAGGGCCGGTCCGGGGACAGGGCGCGGCTCGGCCCTGCAGCGTTTGAGCGACCGCCCTTCCGGTCGGAAACGGACCGTGGGCGGCCGGGCAGCTCTTCGGCGCAGGGGCTGATTCTGGGGGGTTCACCGCCGGGGTTGGGAAAGCTTCCGGGGTGGCGGCTGGTGGCCTGATCCGGTGTCAACCCTGGTGGGGGCGACAGGGTGGTTTTTTGGCGCTCGCGGCTGTGCGGGGTGCAAATTGGCGCTTGCGGCGGTGGGGATCGGGCGTAGAATGTGCGGCTCCGGGGTCGTGGAAAGCGGCTCCCGGGAGGGCTTGGAGGATTTGAGTATGGCAAGGATTTGTCCATTGACAGGCAAGCGGCCCCGCAAGGGCAGCATCATCTGGCGTCGTGGCAAGCCAAAGAAGGCCGGTGGTATCGGTACGCACGTCACGGCGGTGACGAAGCGGCGGTTTTTCCCGAACCTGCAGCGGGTGAAGGCCGTGGTGAACGGGCGTGTCCGGTACATCCGGGTGGCGGCCAGTGCGATCAAGAAGGGATTGGTGGTCAAACCGCCGAAGCGGAACTGGAAGAAGCCGGAGGCTGCGACGGCCTGAGGGGGTGGGTCTTGTCCGCCGGGCGGACTGCGCCCGGTGGGTGTTGTGTGAGCTGGTTTGCAACGACGGAGGATCGGGAGGCGAAGCCCGGGCGGCTTCGCCTTTTGGTTTGTGCCGCTCGGATGGGGGTTTGAAGGTTGCAAGGGGCCGGCGGGGCGTGAGGGGTGAGCGTTGGTTGACAAGGTCGGCTGGGGCGTTTCATGTTGCGCGGGTTGATGGTGGACGAATTGGTGGAAGTGACGGAGAACCGGCTGTGGGCCGGTTTGTATTATTTGCTGGAGCTGCGGGCGCCGGCGATCGCGGCGGAGGCGCAGCCCGGGCAGTTTGTGCACATCCGGGTTCCGGGTTGTGCGGATGCATTGTTGCGGAGGCCATTCAGCATTTATCGGGTTCAGGGGGAGACGGTTTCGGTCCTGTACAAGGTGGTGGGGAAGGGTACGGCGGCGCTGGCGCGGGTGCGGGCCGGGGAACGGTTGGAAGTGCTGGGTCCGTTGGGGCATGGGTTTAGTTTGCCGCGGGCGGGTGAGGAGGAGCCGTTGTTGGTGGCGGGGGGGTACGGAGTGGCGGCGCTGTATTTGTTGGCGGAGCGGTCGCCGTGTCGGGGGATTTTGTTTGAGGGGGGTCGGACCCGTGGGGACGTTTTGTGTGAGGAGGAGTTTCGGGCGCTGGGCTGGGAGGTGCGGGTGACGACGGAGGATGGGAGCCACGGGTGGCGCGGGCTGGTGACGGAGCCGTTGCGGGAGGAGCTGGCCCGGCGTGCGCGGGGTCGGAAGTTGTATGCGTGCGGGCCTACGGGGATGCTGCGTGCGGTGGCGCGTTTGGCGGAGGAGTTTGGGGTGGCGGCGGAGGTGTCGTTGGACGAGCCCATGTGTTGCGGGGTTGGCGTATGTTTGACGTGTGTGGTGCCGGTGCGGACGGCGGAGGGCTGGGAATATCAGCGGGCGTGTACGGAGGGGCCGGTGTTTGATGCGCGTCGGGTGTTGTGGGAGGTACCGGCATGAATCTGGCGGTGCAAATTGGCGGGTTGCGGTTGCAGAACCCGGTGACGGTGGCGTCGGGGACGTTTGGTTACGGGGTGGAGTATGCGCGGTTGCTGGATTTGAACCGTTTGGGTGCGGTGACGGTGAAGGGGATTTGTTTGCGGCCGGTGCGGGGGAATCCGAAGCCGCGGACGGCGGAGGTGACGAGCGGTTTGTTGAACGCGATCGGGTTGCAGGGGCCCGGCGTGGACGGGTTCATCCGGCACTACTGGCCGTTTTTGCGGCAGTTGCGGGTGCCGACGATCATCAACATCTGGGGTACGACGATCGAGGAGTATGCGGAGGTGGCGCGGCGGTTTGATGAGTTGGAGGGTGTGGGTGCGCTGGAGCTGAACGTGTCGTGTCCGAACATCAAGGAGGGGGGCGCGCAGTTTGGGACGGACTGTCGGTTGTTGGGCCGTGTGGTGGCGGCGTGTCGGAGGGCGACGCGGCTGCCGTTGATCACGAAGTTGAGTCCGAATGTGACGAGCATTGTGCCGTATGCGCGGGTGGCGGAGCAGGAGGGGAGCGACGCGTTGTCGATCATGAACAGCTATCCGGCGCTGGCGATTGACATTGAGACGCGGCGGCCGCGGCTGGGCAACGGGATCGGGGGGTTGACCGGTCCGTGCATCAAACCGATTGCGGTGAAGCTGGTGTATGATGCGGCGTGTGCGGTGCGGATCCCGATCATCGGGATGGGCGGGATTCAGAGCGCCGCGGATGCGGTGGAGTTTTTGCTGGCGGGGGCGACGGCGGTGGCGGTGGGAACGGCGAATTTTTACGCGCCGCGGACGGCGCTGGAGGTGATTGAGGGTTTACAGGCCTACATGAAGCGGCATGGGATCGGGGATGTGCGGGAGTTGATCGGGCGGGTGGAGATGCCCGGTACGGGCCGGCCGGCGGAGGCGGGGGCCCCGGAGGGGGCTGGAGGTTCTGATTGACAGAATCGGGCGCGGTTCATTAGAAAGGTCGCACCGGGCGCGGGGGGTCGTTGAGACGGGACCGCGCGCGGTCGGAAGCGCAATCATGGAAACGACCGTCGGCATTCGTCGCACCGGGTGCCCTGTGGCGGGGCCGGAGTCGGGTGCTGGCGGCGGTTTTTCAACCCAACAACCGGTGTCATGAACGAAACCACTCCTCAACCTGCGACCTCTCTTCCGGGTTACATCACCAGCGCGACGCCCAATCCGATGGACAAACGGGCGCCATGGTACAAGAACACCGCGCCGACGTATGCGGGGATTTTTCTGTGGTTTGTGTTTTGGGACCCCGTGACGAACGGGGGACAGTCCCTGTCGGCGGGTCTGGGTGTGGCGCTGCTGGGGCTGTTGTTGTCGGCGCTGGCGTGTCATTACCTGTTTTACCTGGTGCCGGGTTTGTTTGGGATGCGGACCGGCCTGCCGTTGTACATTGTGGGGACGTCAACCTTTGGGGCGCAGGGCGGGTTCATCATGCCCGGCTTTTTGATGGGGGTGTTGCAGTTCGGTTGGTTGGGCGTAAACGCCTTTTTCTCGTCCATGCTGTTGTACAACACGTTTTCGGGCGGCTCGTTGACGGCGGATTCCACTTATCCGGTGCCGGGCCATGCGATTCTGGTGGTGATCTGGGCGGCGTTGGCGGCGTTCATGGGGTTGAAGGGGATCCAGTATGTGGCGAAGGTGGCGACGTACCTGCCGCTGTTGCCGTTGATCATTTTGTTGATCCTGTTTGTAAAGACGGTGGGGGGTGTGGGGAGCTTTGATCCCCAGGTCCTGGTGAAGGCGGGGAAGGTGGCGCAACCACTGAGCGCCGGTGCGGTGATTGCGCTGATGTTGACCTACGTGGTGGGCTTTTTCGCCACGGCGGGTGCGGCCGGTGTGGATTTTGGTCTGAACAACCGTGACAAGAAGGACGTGCAGATGGGCGGTTTGGTGGGGATTGGGCTGGCGATCCTGGTGACGGCGGGGTTGAGCCTGTTGATTGTGGCGGGTGCTTATGGTCAGGCCGGGGCGAATTCGCCGGAGGGGGTGACGGCCACGAGTCTGATGGTGAGCGTGGTGGGTGAGAAGGCGGCGAAGGTGTTCTGGCTGTTGCTGGCGCTGGCGGCGTTTCCGCCGGCGTGTTTCTCCTCGTTTATTGCGGCCAACAGCTTCAAGACCACGCTGCCGAAGGTGAATCCGTTCGTGTCGGTGGGGATCGGCACGGTGGTGAGCATTGTGCTGGCGATGTTTGGCTGGGCGGGCAAGCTGGTGGCGGTCTTTACGATCATTGGGGCTTCGTTCGGCCCGATTTGCGGTGCGATGGTGGCGGATTACCTGTTGAGCGGCGGGCGTTGGACCGGGCCGCGGGCAGGGTTTAATCCGGCTGGGTGGCTGGCGTGGGCGCTGGGTTTTGTGGTGGGCATTCTGCCGAATTTGAACGTGGCGGTGCCGGCGGCGCCCGTGCTGGCGTTTGTGGTGGGTTTCGTGGTGTATTTTGTGGCTTCGAAGATCGGG
Organism: Limisphaera ngatamarikiensis; assembly: GCF_011044775.1. NCBI lineage: Bacteria > Pseudomonadati > Verrucomicrobiota > Verrucomicrobiia > Limisphaerales > Limisphaeraceae > Limisphaera > Limisphaera ngatamarikiensis. The sequence goes on from NZ_JAAKYA010000004.1 coordinate 89,566, forward strand.
TTGCAATCGCCGGTGGTGCCGTTGAGCGGGCCGCTGGCGGAGGCCACGAAATGAGGCGGTTGGTTTGAAAGGCCGCCGTCGGGCCGGTGGGGTCCGACGGCGGCTTTGTTTTCCGGGGTGGTATGCGGTTGTGCGCGGCGGTGGGGGTCGAGCCGGGGCGGAAGGGGTGGGGCGTTCACGGACGATCCGGGCCGGGTGCCGCGGTTTTTTGGCGGTAATGCAGGATGCGGAATTCCGGGTGGGTCAGGATTTCCCGGACCAGTTCGAACCGGTGTTCGAAGGGCGGGAAGAAGGCGTCGCCGTGGACTTCGCGTTGGACGAGGGTGAGGTAGAGGTCGGAGCACCAGGGAAGTGCCTGGGCGTAGATGTCGGCGCCGCCGCAGATGAAGGCCTTGCGACCGCGGGTGAGGGCGCGCACCTCGTTCCAGTCCCGGGCGATGCGGACTCCGGGCCAGCCGGGGTGGTGGCGGGTGAGGACGATGGTTTCGCGGCCCGGCAGAGGTCGGCCGATGGCTTCGAAGGTGCGCCGGCCCATGACGAGGACGTGGCCGAGGGTGGTTTGGCGGAACCAGCGGAAGTCTTCCGGCAGATGCCAGGGCAGCCGGCCGTGGGAACCGATGACGCGGTTCAGGGCCATGGCGGCGATGGCGATGAAGGGCTGTGCGGGGGTGGATGGATCAGGCTGTGCCGGCATGGGGCGTTGTGGAACGGGCTGGTTTCAACGGGCTTGGAGGCTGTGTTTCCATCTTCCCAGGGCGTCGAGGAGTCGCTCGCAATCGTCCCAGCAGTTGTACAGGTGTGTGGAGACGCGGAGGACGCGTGCGGGCGGTTGCGGCCATGGGAAGACGGGCACTTCGATGCGGTGTTGCTGCCAGAGGAGGTCGCAGAGCGGGTCCAGGCCGTTTCGGATGCGCGGGATGTCGTCGGGTGCGGCCGGTGGTAGCGGGATGGCGACCATGGCGGCAAGCATGGAGTCGGGTGCGGGTGGCGGGATTTGGAAGAGCTGGCACAAGCGGTTGCGGAGGTGGAGGGCCAGGGTGCGGTTGCGTTGCTGGATGGCGGGCCAGCCGCCGGGCAGGAGGGAACCGACGGTCCGGATGGCCTCGGGCACGCAGAGCCACGGGGTGGGGTCCATGGTGCCCATCCAACCGAACTCCAGGAGGAACCGGTTGCGGTCGGTACGGTTGCTGTTGGCGCCGTGGCTGGTGATGAGCGGGCGGACCCGGGTTTGGAAGTCGGGTCGGACGCAGAGGAACGCGGCGCCCTTGGGTGCGCAGAGCCATTTGTGGCAGTTGCCGGTGTAACCGAGGCAGTTGAGGGCGTCGAGCTGGAGGGGGAGCAGGCCGGGGCCGTGGGCGCCGTCGACGATGACCTCGACGCCGTGCTGGCGGAGTGTGGGCACGATGGTTTCGATGGGGAAGACGAGTCCGGTGGGGCTGGTGACGTGGTCGAGGAGTGCGAGCCGGGTGTGGGGGGACAGGGCGTTCAGGAGCAAGTTCAGGACGGCGTCCGGGCCGGGGATGGGGAAGGGGATTTGGACGATGCAGATGCGGGCGTGGTGTTCGGTGGCGATGCGGTGGAGGGCGTTGCGGCACGCGTTGTATTCGTGATCGGTTACGAGGACTTCGTCGCCCGGTTGCCAGGGAAAGGCGCGGAGGAGGATGTTGACGCCCTCGGTGGCGTTACGGACGAACACGAGGCGGTCGGGGCTGGTGCCGAGAAACCGTGCGAGTTCGGTCCGGGCTGCGTCCCAGAGGGGTTCGAATTCGTCGACGAAGAAGCGGACGGGCTGGTTTTCGATGTGGTTTTGGAGGGTGTGCTGGCGTTGGAGGACGGGTCGGGGGCAGCTGCCGAAGGCGCCGTGGTTCAGGAAGGTGATGTTGGGATGGAGGGCCCAGAAGTCGGTGGACCCGAACCGGCGGGTGAGGAGTGGGTCTGAGGTTGGGGGGACCGGCGGTTGGGTGTTGGTGGAGGTGGTATTCACGGTTGGGCCGGGGATGGTTGTGGTTTTCAGACGGCGACGGGGGCTTTGATGGCGGGCCAGGGGTCGTAACCGATCAATTCGATGTCCTCGAATCGGAAGTCTTCGAGTTTACGGACTGCGGGGTTGAGTCTGACGGTGGGGAGGGGGCGCGGTTGGCGGGAGAGTTGGAGGCGGGCTTGTTCGAGGTGGTTGGCGTAGAGGTGGAGGTCGCCGAAGGTGTGGATGAATTCGCCGGGTTGGAGGTTGCAGACGTGTGCGATCATGAGGGTGAGGAGGCTGTAGCTGGCGATGTTGAACGGGACGCCGAGGAAGGCGTCGGCGCTGCGCTGGTAGAGCTGGCAACTGAGGTGGCCGTCGAGGACGTAGAATTGGAAGAGGGTGTGGCAGGGTGGGAGGGCCATTTGGTGGAGTTCTCCGGGGTTCCAAGCGGTGACGATGAGGCGGCGGCTGTCCGGGTTACGCTGGATTTCCTCAATGACGCGTGCGAGCTGGTCGATGGAGCGGCCGTCCGGGGTGCGCCAGTCGCGCCATTGGGCGCCGTAGATGCGGCCGAGGTTGCCGTCGGGATCGGCCCATTCGTCCCAGATGGTGACGCCGTGTTGTTGGAGCCAGCGGACGTTGGTGTCGCCGCGGATGAACCAGAGCAGTTCGTAGACGACGCTTTTCCAATGGATTTTCTTGGTGGTGACGAGGGGGAAACCGGCGCGGAGGTCAAAGCGCATCTGGTAGCCGAAGACGGACCAGGTGCCGGTGCCGGTCCGGTCGTGTTTGAACCGGCCGTGGTCGAGGATGTGCTGGAGCAGGTCGTGATATTGTTTCATGTGCGTTTGGGCTTTTGGGTGTCCCGCTTGGCGGGCTAGGAAACGTCAGGAGGGGTGGGGATGCAAGTGCAAGAGGGGTGGGGTCATG
>NZ_JAAKYA010000004.1:92525-176707 GCF_011044775.1 Limisphaera ngatamarikiensis
GTCAGGCCGGTGGGTGGGCGGCTTCCAGGAGGGGTCGGATGAAGCGGCCGGTATGGCTTTGGGGGCAGGCGGCGATGAGCTCGGGCGGGCCTTCGGCGACGATGTAGCCGCCGGCGTTGCCGCCTTCGGGGCCGAGGTCGATGACCCAGTCGGCGGCTTTGATGACGTCGAGGTTGTGTTCGATGATGATGAGGGTATTGCCGGCGTCGCGGAGTTTGAAGAGGACCTCGAGGAGTTTGGCGACGTCGTGGAAGTGGAGGCCGGTGGTGGGTTCATCGAGGATGTAGAGGGTACGTCCGGTGGAGCGGCGGGCCAGTTCGGCTGCGAGTTTGACGCGCTGGGCTTCGCCGCCGCTGAGGGTGGTAGCGGGTTGACCGAGCTGGAGGTATCCGAGGCCGACCTGGGCGAGGGTGAGGCAGGCGTCGTGGATGGAGGGGATGGCGCGGAAGAAGGTGACGGCTTCATCGACGGTCATGGCGAGGACGTCGGCGATGTTGCGGCCCTTGTAGGTGATTTCGAGGGTTTCGCGGTTGTAGCGTTTGCCGCCGCAGGCTTCGCAGGTGACGTAGACGGGGGGGAGGAAGTGCATTTCGATGGCGAGGACGCCGTCGCCCTGGCACTTTTCGCAGCGGCCGCCGCGGAGGTTGAAGCTGAAGCGGCCGGGGCCGTAACCGCGGACGCGGGCGGCGGGGAGGCGTGCGAACAGTTCGCGGATTTCGTTGAAGATGCCGGTGTAGGTGGCGGGGTTGCTGCGCGGGGTGCGGCCCAGCGGGGTTTGGTCGATGACGATGACTTTTTCGAGGCGTTCGTAGCCGCGGATTTCGCGGTGGGGTCCGGGGTTGTCCTTGGCGCCGTAGAAGCGGCGCATGAGGGCGCGGCGGAGGACGTCATCGACGAGGGTACTTTTACCGGAGCCGCTGACGCCGGTGACGCAGGTGATGAGGCCGATGGGGAAGCGAGCGTGGATGTTTTTGAGGTTGTTGGCGGTGGCGCCGATGACTTCGATCCAGCCGCGGTCGGGGTCGGGTTGGGCGCGGTGTTTGGGGACGGGGATGCTGAGTTCGCCGCGGAGGTAGCGTGCGGTGAGGGAACGGGGGTGTTGGAGGATTTCCGGGAGGGTGCCGGCGGCGACGACCTCGCCGCCGTGGATGCCGGCGCCGGGGCCCATGTCGATGATGTAATCGGCGCGGCGGATGGTGTCGGCGTCGTGTTCGACCACGATGACGGAGTTGCCGAGGTCGCGGAGGTGTTCGAGGGTGCGGAGGAGTTTTTCGTTGTCGCGCGGGTGGAGGCCGATGCTGGGTTCGTCGAGGATGTAGAGGACGCCGACGAGGCCGGCACCGATCTGGGTGGCGAGGCGGATGCGTTGGGCTTCACCGCCGCTGAGGGTGCCGCTTTCGCGGTCGAGGGTGAGGTAGCCAAGACCGACGTTGCGGAGGAATTCGAGTCGGGCCCGGATGGCCCGGACGATTTCTGTGGCGATTTTCCACTGGAACTCGGTGAGTTGGAGGTGGGAGAGGAACTGGAGGGCTTCTTCGACGGAAAGGGCGCAGAAGTCCATGATGGAGAGGCCCGGGATTTCGGGTCCGTTGGGTGTGGGGCGTGTGTGCCGGTCGGGGCGTCCGTCGGTGAGTGTGACGGCGAGGATTTCGGGTTTGAGGCGTTTGCCCTGGCAGGCGTCGCAGAAGCGGGGGCTCATGTAGGCTTTGAGGCGGGTACGTGTGGATTCGCTTTCGGTTTCGGCGTAGAGGCGTTCGAGTTGGGGCAGGACGCCCTCGAACGGTTTACGGACGATCTGGGGTGAGCCGGCGCGCCAGAAACGGAACTCGATCTCCTCGGAGCCGGATCCGTGCATGAGGATGTGGCGGAAGGATTCGGGGAGGTCCTTGTAGGGGGTGTCCATGCTCTGGCCGTAGTGGGCGGCGACGGCGCGGAGGAGGGCTTTGTAGTAGGAGATCATGCGTTTACCGCCGCGGCGCCAGGGCTGGATGGCTCCGGCTTCGAGGGATTTGTCAGGGTCGGGGACGACGAGGCCCTCGTCGAAGACCATTTTTTGGCCGAGTCCGTGGCAGACGGGGCAGGCGCCGTCGGGTGCGTTGAAGGAGAAGTGTTTGGGGGTGAGGGTTTCGTAGCTTTTGCCGGTGGCGGGGGAGAATCGGCGGTTGGAGTGGAGGGTTTCGATCCAGCCTTCGGTGTTGGTGGTACCGGTGAGGGTGGCGGTGGGTGAGGGTGGTGGCTGGTGGAGGGTGAGCATCTGACCGTCGCCCCAGCGGAGGGCGGTTTCGACGGAATCCTGGAGTCGGACCCGGGCTTTTTCGTCCACGATGAGCCGATCCACGACGACCTCGATGGTGTGGGACTGTTTGGGGTCGAGCCGGATGCGGTGCTGGGGGTCGCCGAGGTCGACGATTTGTCCGTCCACGCGGGCGCGGACGAAACCTTCGCGTGCCAGGCGTTCGAGGACGTCGCGGAATTCGCCTTTTTGGTTTCGGACGACGGGTGCCAGGAGTTGGAGGCGTGTGCCGCGGGGGAGGTTGAGGAGGCGGTCGACGATGTCGGTGGTGGTTTGGGTGAGGATGGGGCCGCCGGTTTCGGGGCAATGGGGTGTGCCGGCGTGGGCGTAGAGGAGTCGGAGGTAATCGTAGATTTCGGTGGTGGTGGCGATGATGGAGCGGGGGTTGCCGCCGGAGCTGCGTTGTTCGATGGCGATGGCGGGGGAGAGACCTTCGATGTAGTCGACGTCGGGTTTTTGGAGCTGGCCGAGGAACTGGCGGGCGTAGGTGGAGAGGCTTTCGACGTATTTGCGCTGGCCTTCGGCGTAGAGGGTGTCGAACGCCAGCGACGATTTGCCGCTGCCGCTGAGGCCGGTGATGACCACGAGTCGGTCGCGCGGGATTTCCAGGGTCAGGTTTTTGAGGTTGTGTTCCCGCGCGCCGCCGATGCGGATGAATTTTTCACCCATGGTGCGTGGATTTTTTGTTTGCCCGAAATGTACAGGGTACGGGCCGGCGTGGGGGATGGGAAGTCCGGAGCCGGGGTGTGGTCCGGGGCTGTCTTGGCCGCGTTGGGGCGCAAGCGTCCAGGGGTGGCGGCCCGGGTTCAGGGATGGTGGTGCGGATGGGGTTCGAGGCGCCGGGCGGGGTCGCCCAGGACGCGGGTGAGGTGTTCGCGGAGTTGGAGTCGGGCGCGGAGGAGGCGGACCTTGACGTTGGTTTCGGAAAGGCCGAGCAGTTCGGCGGTCTCCCGGACGGAGAGGCCCTCGACGTCCCGGAGGAGGAAGACCAGGCGATATTTTTCGTCGAGTTGTGCGAGGGCCTGGTCGAGGAGCTGGCGGATTTCGTTCCGGTGGACCAGTTCTTCGGGGTCGGCGCGCCAGTCGGCGATGTATTCGGGGTGGGGGATTTCGCCGGTGTCAGGGTCGGGGTCGGTGGCCTGGTCGAGGGATACCGTGTCGAGACCTTTGCGTTTGCGGAGGATTTTGAGGGCGGCGTGGGTGGCGATACGGTCGAGCCAGGTGGCGAAGCTGGCTTCTTCGCGGAAGTCAGCGAGGTGTTCGAGGGCGCTGAGGAAGGTTTGTTGGGTGACGTCCTGGGCGTCGTGTTCGTTTTGGGTGATGCGGCGGGCGAGGGTGTAGATTCTGCGTTCGTGTCGGTTGGCCAGTTCCTCGAAAGCGTCCAGGTCGCCCTGTTTGGCCTGTTGGACCAATTGGGCGTCGGTGAGGGTTTGTGGGTTCGGGTTCGACATTGGGGTGGGAGGATGTCAGGGATTGGGTGGCTGGACAAGGCGCGGGGACCCTTGGCCGGCGGGCTTTGGCAGGGGTGCGGTGTGTGGCGCGGGCGGGGGGTGGGTTATCGGACGTAGGTTTTCCATTCCTTGAGCCGTCCGTCGGGGCCGAAGACGAGACGCAGCCAGGTGTCGGGGCTGGAGGTTTCCACGTAGGTGGGGAACGCCCAGCTGTGCCAGTAGGGGTACCATCCGGCGGAGGTGTAGAGGCGGTTTCGGCCCGGGCGGGTGAGCCATTCGGCCACGAGGGTGCCGTCCTGGAGTTTGGCCTGTTTGTCGGGGGGACCCATCTCCACGACGGCCTGGTCGAAGGTGTAATGGCCGACGCGTTCGGTCCAGTTGACCTTGCTGATGGCGCAGCTGCAGCACCAGAGGGACAGGCAGAGGAGTGCCAATCCGGTGCGAACGACGTTTGGTTTTGTCCTCACGATGGAAAACGTTAGGACGGGCCGGGTGAAAGGCAAGCTGGCAGTTCCGGGGTGGGGGGATGGGGTTGGATGGGGAACGAGGGTTGCGACGTCGTGAGAGTTTCGGTGCGGCTCGGGAGCTTGTCAGGGGTGGGGCTGGGCTTTTATGGTTCGGTCGTCATGGGCGGGGCGCATCGAGATTTTGAGCTTTGGGCAGGGACGTTTGTTTTGGGGTTGGTGCTGGGTGGGGCGGCGTTTGCGGCTGAGATTCAGCCGCCGGGTTTGATGCCGGAACCGCCGGAGTGGCGGGCGTTGGTGGGCGGGCGTGTGGTGGTGCGGCCGGGGGAGGTCGTGGAATCGGCGACGATTCTGGTGCGGGACGGACGGGTGGTGTCGGTGGGGAGGGAGGTGACGGTCCCCGCGGGGGCCGAGGTCTGGCGGATGGACGGGCTGACGATTTATCCGGGGTTGATCGAGCCGTACTTTGTGATTTCGGGGACGAACCGGCCGGTGGACACGCGGATGGTGGAGCCGGTGGGGTGGAGTGGGGCGGGTGCGGGCGGCTACCGGTTTTTGGGGGTTTCAGGCACCGGGGAGGGCGGCCGGCGGAAGGGGCCGGGGCATGCGGTGTCACAAGTCACGCCGGAGCGTCGGGCCTTGGAGGTGTGGGATCCTGCGGATCGTGCGTGGGCGGAGTTGCGAGAGCAGGGTTTTACGGTGGCGGTGGTGGTGCCGGGCGAGGGGATCTTTCGGGGTCGGAGTGCGGTGGTGTTGTTGGGCGAGGAGGATGTGAACCGGCTGGTGTTACCGGCGGAGGCATTTCAGCACGTGGCGCTGGCGCCGGGGACGGGTCGGGGCAGGAGTCAGTTTCCTGCGTCGCTGATGGGGGTGGTGGCGGTGGTGCGGCAGACGTTGATGGAGGCGGAGCATGATCGGCGCATGCGACTGTGTGCCGAGACGAACGCGGAGGCGGCCTTGTCGCGCGAATACAATCCGGCCTGGGAGGCGCTGGGGCGGCTGTGGGAGGGCGGGCAGAGGTTGGTGATGGAGCCGGGGAGCGTGCTGATGATGGATCGGGCGATCCGGCTGGCGGAAGAGTTTGGTTTGGAGCCGTTGTTGGTGGCTTGTGGGGAGGAATGGCGGCGGCCGGATTTGTGGGAGGGGCGCAAGGCGGGTTGGATCGTGCCGGTGAATTTTCCAGGGTTGCCGCGGCTGCCGGCGGAGGAGGATTGGGAGCAGGTGAGCCTGGACCAGTTGCGACGGTGGGACTGGGCCCCGGAGAATCCTGCGTTATTGCGGCGGCTGGGGTGTGAGCTGGCGCTGACGACGCACGGGTTGAGCGATCGCAAGCGGTTTCGGGAGAAGCTGCGCGAGGCGTTGGACCGGGGGTTGAGCGAGGCGGACGCGCTGGGGGCGTTGACGGTGGTGCCGGCGCGGTGGTGCGGATTGGACGGGTTGTTGGGGACGATCGAGCCCGGGAAGCTCGCCAATTTCACGGTGGTTTCGGGCGGGAGTTATTTTGATCCGGAGGCCCGGGTGCGGCAGGTGTGGGTGCGGGGCCGGGTATACCGGCAGGCGGCGGACCTGGTGTCGGGGGAGGGGCCGGGTTCGGAGCGCGGGTTGGCGAAGGAGGGAGAGCGGGCGAAGTTGGAGGAACGGCGGAAGGATCGGGCGCAGCGGCTGGCGCGGTCGCCCTTGGAGGATGCGGGTCCGTTGCGGGCGCCGCGGGTGTTGAAGGTGGTGAATGCGACGTTGTGGACGTGCGGGCCGGCCGGGGTGATTCGTTCGGGCCAGATGCTGGTTCGGGACGGTCGGATCGAGGCGGTGGGTGAACGGGTTCCGGAGGATCCGGCTGCCGAGGCTCTGGATTTGGGCGGGCGTCATGTGACGCCGGGGCTGATTGATGCGCACAGTCACACGGCGATTTTGGGTGCGGTGAACGAGGCGACGTTACCTTCGACGGCGATGGTGCGGGTGGAGGATGTGGTGAACAGTGAGTCGGTAACGTTGCGGGAGCAGTTGGCGGGCGGGCTGACGGCGTGTCAGTTGTTGCATGGATCGGCGAATCCGATCGGTGGTCAGAGTTGCGTGATCAAGTTGCGGTTGGGCGCGCCTCCGGAGGGTATGAAACTGGAGGGGGCGCCGGCGGGGATCAAGATGGCGCTGGGGGAGAACGTGAAGCAGTCGAACTGGGGCGATCGTTTTACGAACCGTTTTCCGCAGACGCGCATGGGGGTGCCGGCGTTGATTGCGAACCGGCTGGCGGCGGCGCGGGAGTACCGTCGGATGCAGGAGGAGGCGCGGCAACGGGGCGGGATTGGGCCGCGCCCGGATCTGGAGCTGGAGGCGCTGGCGGAGGTGTTGGAGGGGCGGCGTCTGGTGCACTGTCATGCGTATCGGCAGGACGAGATTCTCGCGTTTTTGGAAGTGATGGAGGCGTTTGGTGTGCGGGTCGCGTCGTTGGAACACGGACTGGAGGGGTACAAGGTGGCCGACGAGATCGCGGCGCACGGGGCGGGGGTGGCGACCTTTGCGGACTGGTGGGCGTACAAGTTCGAAGTGTACGACGCGATTCCGTACGCGGGGGCGCTGATGACGCGGCGCGGGGTGACGGTGGCGTACAAATCGGATTCCTCGGATCTGGCGCGGCGGTTGAACACGGAGGCGGCGAAGGCGGTGAAGTATGGTGGATTGGGTGAGGAGGAGGCATTGCGGTTGGTGACGTTGCATCCGGCGCGGTTGTTGGGGATCGAGCGGCGGGTGGGGAGTTTGGAGCCGGGCAAGGACGCCGATTTTGCGGTCTGGTCGCATGCGCCTTTGGATGCCCGGGCGGTGTGTTTGCAGACGTGGGTGGACGGGAAGCTGTATTTCGAGCGGGAAGCGGCGCGGCAACGGGCCGAGAGGATGGCGGCGGAGCGTGAGCGGTTGTTGGAGAAGGCGCGGCGTTGGTTGCGGGCCGGCGGAGAGCGCGGATCCGGGGATGAGACGGGCGAGGGCTTTTTCCGGGTGAGCCTGGAGATGTCGGATCGGGAGAAACACTGCGAGGACATTGAACCATGAACGGCGGGTGTTCGAGCCGGGCGAGGGGACGCATGGGCCTGCAGGTGCGCCGGGGTGGCGGGCTTGCGATTTGGGTGGCGTTGTGGGGCGCGGTGACATCGGCGGGGACGGTGTTTGCCGAGGCGCTGCTGTTGCGGGGTGCGGTGGTGCACACGGTCACGGGCCCCACTCTGGCACCGGGCGACGTGCTGGTGCGGGAGGGACGGGTTGCGGCGGTGGGGCAGGGGTTGGAGGCCCCGGATGCGCGGGTGGTGGATCTGCGCGGGTTGCACTTGTATCCGGCATTGATCGCGCTGAACACGGGCCTGGGACTGAAGGAGATTGACGCGGTGCGGCCGACGCTGGACCAGGTCGAGGTGGGCGTATTCACTCCGGAGGTGGGTTCGTGGGTGGCGGTGAATCCGGATTCGGAGTTGTTGCCGGTGGCGCGTGCGAACGGGATCGGTTTTTTCGAGCCGGTGCCGATGGGCGGGGTGGTGGCGGGTCGGTCCGGTTTGCTGCGGCTGGCGGGCTGGACGGTTCGGGAGATGACCGTTCGGGCGCCCCTGGCGATGCATGTGTTTTGGCCCTCGATGGAACTGGACACGCGGTCCAGGAACGAGGTGCCGGACCCTGAGAAATGGAAGTCGCCGGAGGGGCAGGCCCGGGAGCGGGCGTCGCGATTGCGTGCGCTGGAAGATTTTTTCCGTCAGGCGGACGCGTACGCGCGGGCGCAGGATCCGGATCGGCCACCGCGTGTGGGAGCGCCCGGGGCGCAGCCGATCTGGGAGGCGATGCTACCGTTTGTGCGGGGGGAGCGGCCCATTGTGGTGCATGCGGACGACGTTCGGCAGATTCGAGGCGTGTTGAAGTGGGCGGAGACGAATCGCTGGCGGGTGATGTTGGCCGGTGGGCGGGATGCGCGGCGGGAGGCCGACGGTCTTGCACGGCTGGGGATTCCGGTGGTGTACGAGCATGTGTTCACACGACCCGTTCGGGACACGGATTCATACGACGTGCATTTCCGGGCGCCGGCGGTGCTGCACAAGGCCGGGGTGACGGTTTTGTTCAGCACGGGGGTGGAGGATGCGTCGCTGGTGAAGAACCTGCCCTATCATGCTGCGCAGGCGGTGGCCCATGGGTTTCCCGCGGAGGCGGCTGTGCGGGCTTTGACGGTGGAAGCGGCGCGGTGGTGTGGCCTGGGTGAACAGTTGGGGAGCATTGAACCCGGGCGCGAGGCGACCTTGTTTGCTGCGACCGGGGACGTTCTCGACATTCGGACGCAGGTGGTTCGGATGTGGGTGGAAGGACGTGAGGTGGGGCTGGAGAACCGCCACACGCGGCTGTACGAGAAGTATCGGCAACGGCCGGGACCGCGGAGGTGATTCAAGGGCGCGGGTGCGGCCGATTTGGGGGGTTGGCGGAGGTGGGAGTGGATTTGGGTGACGATCCGGTGCCGGGGGCGGAGTGGCGGGCGCACGGGCGCGGGCTGGTGTTGCGGGCAAAAATTCCCCGGCGGAAGGAGCTTTTTGCCGGCTACAGGGAGTGGCCCGGGCCACTACGGGTTGGGGCGGTCCGGTGATTCGCCCCTGGTTTGGGGTTGGTTGTTGGCGTTGTGGGGTTGTGAGATTATTCGGGACAGCGGGCCGTTGGGAGGGTGGCACGGGTACTGCTGAGAAGGGGTCGGCATGACGAGCTGCGTGAATTCGAGTGAGGCCCGGGCGTCGGCCGCCGAACCGGTGGTGTACCGGGTGCGGATGCCGACGGGGTTACTCGGGTTTGAATCGATTCGGGAGTACACGCTGTCATTTCATCCGGACGAGGCACCGTTTGGGTGGTTGGAGGCGGCGGATGGATCCGGGTTGGCGTTTGTGGTGGTGGATCCGTTTTTGGTGGTGCCGGAGTATCGGCCGGACATTCCGCCGCCGGATGTTGCGTTGTTGGGTTTGAATGGGCCGGAGGACGCGCTGCTGTTGAACATCGTGACCATTCACGGTCCGCGGAAGGCCACGGTGAACTTGAAGGGGCCGGTGGTGATCAACCGGCACACCTGGGTGGGCAAGCAGGTGGTGATCGGCAATGCCATTGAGTACTCCGTGCAACATCCGCTGCCGGTGCCGGAGTCGGGCGACTGAAACCCTCCAAGGATTTTGCTGCCATGTTGATTCTGTCGCGCAAGCCCGGTGAGAGCATCATGATTGACGGGCGCATCCACGTGAAGGTGGTGCGGGTGGAGGGTGAGATTGTGAAGGTGGGGATTGAGGCGCCGGCGGAAGTGCCCGTTCACCGGATGGAGGTGTATTTGGAGATTCAGAGCAGCAACCGGGGCGCTGCGGTTACGAAGAAACCAGCGCTGCCCCGGCTGCCGGTGGCGGCTTCGGCTGCCGGGCAGGGAACGCACCCGAACGGGAAAAATGGTCCGCGCATTCTCGTGCGGCAGCCGTCAAATCGGCGTGGCACCAATCCTGCTGTGCAGGAGAACCGGCCATGATCATTCAACCGAACATGACGAGTGGCGGGGCCGCACCGGTGGCGGGCAACAGCCGGGGACGCCTGGCGCAGTCGGTGGCGCGGCTGGGTGAGAATGTGCGTGTGGCGGGGGCGGCAGGGGATGCCGCGCCGGGGGAGGTTTCTGCCGGGCTGACGGTGCGGATGCGTCAGATTCAGGTGCTGCAAGACGGTTTGGGTGCGGCGGTGACGCGGGTGCAGACCCAGTGGGCGTATTTGGATCGTGCGGGGGCTGTGCTGGCCCGGATGGCCGAGCTGGGTCGCCAGGCTGCGGACGAGAACCTGGCGGCTGACGAACGGGTCAGGGTTCAGGCCGAGTTTCGGGGTTTGGCTCGTGCGCTGGGTGAGCTGGCCGGGAAAACCTTTGCGGGTGAGCCTTTGTTTGACGGGTCTGATCGGGAGGTGCCCGTGGATGCTGCGGGTCGGACGGTGCGGGTGGTTTCGCCGGATTTGAACCGACCGGTGTACGGGGAGGTTGCGAGTGCGGATGTGGGCAGTGTGGAGAGCGCGATTGAGGCGGTGAAACGGGTGGAGACGGCCTTTACGGCGTTGCAGGAGGGGCGTGACCTTCTGCGGGCGGATGAAGAAGGGTTGCGTCGGGCGGTGGAGGCCCTGCGGGTGGAGCAGGACAATCTGGGCGCTGTGACGGTGCGGTTGCGGGATGTGGAAGCCGCGGATGCGGCGATGCGTTGGGTGGGGCAACGGCTTTTGACGCGGGGCGACGAAGCTCTGCAGGCGCAGGCCAACACACGGCCCGAGACGGCGGTGCGCCTGTTGTCGTGACCGCGTGGAGCGAGTGTCCAGCGACTTCGTCAGGTCGCCAAAACTGGACGAACCGCTGGCTCCTTCCCCCGGGCGGACCGGGTCCGATTCCAGGTCCGCCCGGTTCGCCGGTGGTCAGGGAGAAGCAGCAGGGACGGGGGATCACCGGCGCGGGGTGATCCGGACATGCCGAAAGCATGAGGTGCGACGATGAAGACCAGTGTGTTGGAAACTCCTGCCTTGCGATCTGCCGGTCGTGCCGGGATGCGGCCGGGTGAGGACCGCGGCCTTTCTCCCGAGCGGGTGCAAGCCCTCAAATGGTGGTGTGTGGCTCGTGCGGATGAGTGGTTTGCCGAGGGGGAGCTCGGTGCTGCGCGGGATTTTTTGCGGCATGCGGCGGCGCTGGATCCCAGAGATGACTGTGTGTGGCTGGCGCTGGGTTCGGTGCATTATTTGTTGGGCGAGCTGGCGGAGGCGGGGCTGGCCTTTTTGCGGGCGGTTCGGTTGCGGCCCGGGCATGCGCGGGCGTGGTTGCAGTTGGCGCTGGTGCACGAGCGGATGGGTCAACCGGGTCTGGCGGTGATGTTGGTGCGCCAGGCGCGGGAACTGGATCCGAATGACGAGGCCATCCGGGTGGCATGGGAGCGGCTGGAGCGGAGCTGCGGCTGCGAACCCGTTGAGAGGCCGCGGGCGCACACCTCCTGATCAGAACAACTGCCGGCTCGTGCCGTCGTCCGGGGAGTCGTCACCGGTCTCCCGTTCGAGTTCGTGTCCGGGGAGGTGAGACGCACGGTTTGTTTCGTGTCATGCCACAAACGCTGCAAGACGATCCATGGAAAGCCGCGTTGCTGAATCCCAGGTAAGCCCCGTTCTGGATGAGCCCGCCGGGTGTGATCATGAACTCGGGCCGACGGATGCTGCCATGGCCCGGTTCGTCGCTGATCTGGCCGGTTTTCTTGGAGGTCGGCGGGTTGTCACGTGCCAGTGGCCGAAGAGTGACCGCGTTGTGGTGAGTTGTTGGCAGGTTTCCGGGGACGCGGTGGCACACTGCGAGACGCAAGGTGAACACGGCACCCGCGGGGCTTCCGTTCCCCTGCCGGGCGAGTGTGGGGATGTTGTGGTGTGCATGGGGGAGCCACCCGGGGACGACGTGTTGCAAGGACGTTGGATTTCGGAGCTCTGGCGCCTGACGGGGAGGTGTCTGTGGGTCACCTTTGAATGCGATTCGAGTGCGAAGCTTCTTGCATGGGAGCAGAGGTTTCTGGAGGCGGGCTTTCGCAAGCACCCGCTCTGGACAGCACTTCGTCCGTTCGGAACGGATGGTGTTCAGAACGGGGTCGCCGCTCTGGTGTTTGAGAAGGTTCCTGCGCCCGCGCTCGAACGGTACCCGTTAAGCGCCCTGCGGGCGGAGCGGGACCTTCACATGGACATGTTGAGGGAGGCCGGCTTGCGTTCGGAGGCCCACCTGGCGCGGTACGAATTGGCACGACGGCACGTTCGGGAGGGCATGGTGGTTGTGGATGTTGCCTGCGGGCTCGGATACGGCGCGGCTGTTTTGGCCCATGCCACCGGTGCATCCCGGGTCATTGGTGTGGATTGCAGTCGTTGGGCCGTGGATTATGCCCGACTGAATTACGGAAGTGTGGATCGTCGGCTGCACTTTCAGGTGGGGGATGCGCGAGATTTGAGCTTCCTGGCTGACGACTCGGTGGACCTGGTGGTCAGCTTTGAAACCCTGGAGCATGTGCCGAATCCCGACCGTGTATTGGCAGAGTTTCGGCGGGTGCTCAAGCCGGGGGGGATTTTCATCGGATCGGTGCCCAATCTTTGGGTGGATTCGGAGGGGCGGAATCCGGTGCCCTATCATCTGCATGTATTTGATTTCGAGGGTTTCCATGCGCTGGTGGCCCGGCATTTTCGGTGGCGCAGTCTTTTTCGACAGAATGCCTGTGGCGGGTGGAAGCCGCCACAGCCACCGGGGCTGGTGTGCATTTCCGAATGTCGACCATGTCCGGAGGATGAGAGAAACGCAGAGTGGTGGATCGCCATTGCTGAAAGACCGGACTCCGGGAGCGAAGTGCATCCGCCTGTCTCCGGGGGTCAGAGGGGTCAATCGGTCGAGGCCGCCCCTCGAAGGATCCGGTATCCGAGTGCGGGCCGGACCTCGACCGCGGTGCTTGCCACGAACTATTTGTTGTGGACCCCTGCGACCCGGTGGATGTGGGAGAGGCTGGCGCGGGAGCTGGAGCGTCACGGTTGTCAGCTTGTATTGCTGTCCACGACCCTGCCGGACCCGCCGGTTGCATTCCCGGTGGATCTTCATCCGTATTTGCTCCGGGATTTTGCGCGAATGTTCCCGGCGTGGGTTGGTGAGGGCGAAAACTGGCATCTGGCTCCCGGAGAGGCTCATTGGCTCAAAGCGGACATGAGCCGTGTGGGTGCGGGGTACGGTATGGAGGAGGCATTGGCCGGTCTGAGTGCATTTCGGACCTATACGGAGACGTGGTTGAAGGAGTTGCGGCCGGCCATTTTGTTACTGGCGGACAACACCCTGGCGCAGACCGCCCTGCTCCAGCGTCGGGCCTGGGACCTCCATCTGCCCGTGTTGATTTACGAACGGGGGCTGCTCCCCGACACGTTGATGGTGGAGAGTCGAGGGATCCAGGCCTGGTCGGACGTTCGCACCCACTGGTGTCTGCAGGAGATGCCGGGTGTGGACCCGGTGCGATATGAAGAGATCCGCAGTTACTACGTAACACGGCGGCCGGAGAAGTACCCCCAACCGCAGGCGCCGGTTGACCCCGGTTCGCTGCGGCAGCAACTGGGTGTGGGGGATCGAAAGTTGGTGGTTTTCCTGGGCGGCGGCTTTGAGGCCAACGGGCATTCCCCCAAAGGGGGCATTCGGGATCGCGTGTTTTTCCCCGGTTTCTCGACGACCGAGGAAACATTGCTGGCGTTGTGGCGTGCGGTCCAACGTCGGGGGGACGCGTTCCTGGTGTTCAAGCCGCACCCGCTGGATCCCAATCCCTACGCGCTGGCCCGCGTGGAGGGGATCCCGGTGGTTCGGGATGTGAATGTTCATGCCTTGATTGAGGCGGCTGATCTCGTTGCGGCGCAGTACACGACGCTACAGTTCGAGGCTGTGTTTTGGGACAAGCCGGTGCTGTTGCTGGCGCGGAGTGCGTGGTGGGGGCGAGGGGCCACGTACGAGGTGACGGGCCCGGAGGAGCTGGACGTGCAGTTGGATCGGAGTATGAGCCGGCAGGATTGGGAGCGGATTCGGGAGCGGGCGCGGGCGTTTGTGACGTGGTTGATGGATGCGTTTTTGATCGGGGCGGCTCCCGAGGTGCCTGCCCGGCGTTGTTTGTCCCATTTTGCCGAATACCTGGCGCGGGTGGCGATGGACTGTCGGGGTATGCCGCCGGTGGCAGAGCGCCTGGAAAAGGCCATGCGGCGGTTGGAAGAGCATCGAGTTCGGTTGTGAGGAGATGGTCAACATGACCTTGCAATGTTTGGACGGTCTGCCGGAGGACTTTTGGTTACAGGATCCGGCGGTGCGGCGGTTGCGGGACCTGGTGGAACGATCCGGCCGGCGGATTCGGGCGGTGTCGTTTGATTTCTTTGACACGCTGGTGTGGCGGTGGACGGAGCGACCGGTGGACGTGTTTGCGGAGGTGGGGACGCGGCTGGGCGAACGCGGGATGTTGCCGGGGCATGTACGACCGGGCGAGTTTCGGGTGTATCGGCAGATGGCCGAGGTGCGGGCCCGCCGGCGTTTGGTGGGCTGTGCTGACAAATGGGAGGACATCACCCTGCGGGAGATTGTCGAGGAGCTGCGCACTCTTGGGATTCCGTCCGAGGTTTTGGTGGAGGAGGAGTTGGGGACGGAATCGGACGTGTGCTGTTTGAATCCGGCTCTGATTCGGCTGGCGTGCTGGTTGCGGGAACGGGGCGTACGGGTGCTGGTGGTGTCGGATGTGTATTTGTCGGCCGAGCATCTGGCGCGGATTTTGAGGGCGAATGGTTGCGATCCGGGGCTCTTCGACCGGATTTACACTTCGGCGGACCATCGGGTGTGCAAGGGCACGGCGAATCTGTTTCGGGTGGTGTTGCGGCAGGAGGGGTTGAAGCCGGAGGAGTTGGTTCATGTAGGGGACAATCTACGATCGGATTTGGGGGGTGCATGGAAGGCGGGGATTCGTGCGGTGGCGTACACTCCGGTGTGGCCGCCGGCGCAGGCGGCATTGGAGCGGGAGACGTTTTTGCCGTGCCACGCTCCGACGGTGTTTACGGCGCGGTGGTTGCGGCTGTTGGCGATGCGGAGGTTTGCCGGGGAAACACCGGCGGACTTTTTTGGTCGGGCGGGTGCGCTGTTGATGGGGCCGGTGTTGTCGGGGTTTGCCGCGTGGGCGTGCGAGCAGTTTGAGCAGGCCGGGGTTCGGCGGGTGGGTGCGTTCATGCGGGAGGGGGCATTGTTGGGTCGGATGTTGGAGAAGGAGGCACGGGCTCGCGGTTGGATGTTGGAAGTGCGGCCGTTGTACGCGAACCGACTGGCCCTGGAACTGGCGTCTCTGGGGCGGCTGACGGCGGATGCGCTGGTGGATTGGTTGGGACGAAGGCAGACACTTTCCGTGGGGGAGATTTGTGCGCAGTTGGGTTTGTCGGGCGGGGATCTTCGTGGGTTGCCGCTGGCGCCGGACGAGAGACTGGGCGGGCCTGAGAGAATCTTGCAGCTGGCGCGGTGGCTGTTTGAGCCGCAGGTGGCGAGGCGGATTGAGGCCCGGAGCGCCGAAGAACGCCAGAAGGTGCTGGATTATCTCAAACCGTGGTTTGACGGGTTGGAGGTGCTGGGGGTTTGCGACATTGGCTACAATGCCACGGCCCAGTACCAGATCCACCAGATCCTCCGTGGGGCCGGGCATGGTGGGCGGATGCTGGGTTGCTACGTGCTGACGTGTGAGGTGGCGGCGTGGCGGGCGTTGGATGGTTTGGAGGTGCGGAGTTACCTGGGCGAGTTTGGCACGCCGCGGGAGTTGTTTTGGGCGTTTTTGCGTTCGCCGGCGTTTGTGGAGCAACTGATCAACGCCCCGTGCGGGACCACCGTGGGGTACCGCCGCCAACCGGACGGCACGGTGGAACCGCGTTTGAGCGAGAAACCGTTGCCCGAGGGGCTGCGGGAGCGCCAGCGCTGGTTTCAAGACGGGGTGCAGTGGTACCAGGATCTGTGGTTGTGGGTGCGCAAGACGAAAGGTTGGTTGGGTCCGGAGCAACCGGCGTGGTTGAAGCGTTGGCGGACGGATCTGGCGCAACGGGACGCTGCCACGCTGGCGCGTGTGGCCGCATTTCCGTTGCCGGAGGAGGTGGAACAGTTTGGCGACCTGGTTTTGGACGATCGGTATTTTGAGGGAGGGGCCTTGCGGGTGTGCAAGGACCGGGACCGTGAGATCCTGCGGTCGCAGGGTTACGTGGGGCTGTTGCGAAGGCAGGACGTACTGTGGCCGCAGGGGACGCAACAGCGGGAACAGCCGAGGTCTGTGAATGATTATTTCGCCTTTGGCCGGGCGATGCTGACCGGTGCGGTTGACGGAGGTGCCGTGCATCAGCCGACGCGGCTGATGGTTTTGCTGCCGGCGCTCGGGGCGGAGCAGGAGTGCGTGGCCTGTTTGGAGCGGCTGCGGTCGGCGTGGCGGGAGTTGGAGGCGGTGAAGTTTGTGTTGTTGGCGCCGGCCGGGCAGGAGCATCCCGGGCCGCAACTGTACCGTGCGCTGCAGGGTTTGCGCTACACCTGGTCGGTGTTGGATCAGGATGAACCGTGGCCCCAGCAGGTGGCCGCGGTGATCCTGCCGAGCGAGGCTCCCCGGGTATTGTGGTTGCGTCCCGACGCGAGGCTTTCGCCTCAGGCATGGGCTCGGCTGACGGAGGCGGTGGAGTCCGAAGGTGTGGGGGCGGTCCTGCCGGCGTGGGAGGATGTGACCGGTGTGGATGAGAAACCTGCGGAGGAACTGGTGAGGGTCTTACCGCGGTGTGTTTTGGTGCGGCGGACTGCGTGGGAAGAGGGCATGTGCGGGGTGGGGAACGTTGAGGCGGGATGGGCATGGGCGCGGTGGCTGGGTGAGATGGAGGCTGCCGGTTGGGCGGTGCGTCGTGTGGCTGAGGCACCCGGGCAGGCCGATCGTGCCCGTGATGCTCGGGATGGGTTGGGGGCTGGCACGGAGGCGGCGGCTGCGGGCCGGTGGGAGGGATTGGAGGGGTGCGTGCGGCGGTGGTTGGGGGGTGAGGACGCCGTGGCGCGGATCGGTGGTGATGGGGCCGGTTCCGTCGTGGAAGTTCGATCGCAGGACGGGGTTGCGTCCGGAGGGTCGGCGGGGTCCGCCAGCCGGGCGGTGTGGGTGAATTGGGAGGGGTCGTTTTTGGACCATGGGAGTTTGTCGCATGTGAACCGGGAATTGACGGGTGCGCTGGAGCGGAGGGGCGGGGTGCGGGTACATCGGGTGCAGCGTGGTGGGTTGCGGGAAGCGGCTTACGCAGGGCTGGCAGGTTTGGTGGCGTCGAGGCCGCTGGCGGATGCGGCGGTGACGGTTCGGCACGGGTGGCCACCGGATTGGAGCCGGCCGGTGCGGGGTCGGTTGGTGGTGATTCAGCCGTGGGAATTTGGTGCGCTGCCCGAGGACTGGGTGCGTGCGGCTGCGCAGGTGGACGAGTTCTGGGTACCGTCGGGTTACGTGCGCGACGTGTACGTGGACTCGGGCGTACCGGCTGAGAAAGTGCGGGTGATCCCGAACGGGGTGGATATTGAGCGGTTTCATCCCGGGGCGGCGCCGCGGGCGTTGCCGACGTCGAAGCGGTTTCGGTTTCTCTTTGTGGGTGGAACGATTCCGCGCAAGGGGCCGGACGTGTTGTTACGTGCGTATTTGGAGGCGTTTACGGCGGCTGACGATGTGTGTTTGGTGATCAAGGACTGTGGCGGGCGGACGCATTATGCGGGGCAGACGTTGGCGGACCGGATCGATGCGGTGCGGCGGCGGCCGGGTGCGCCGGAGATTGTGTACCTGGACGAGGAATGGGGTCCGGAGGAACTGCCGGGTTTGTACACGGCCTGTCACTGTTTGGTGTTGCCGTATCGCGGGGAGGGGTTTGGGCTGCCGGTGTTGGAGGCGATGGCCTGCGGTTTGCCGGTGATTGTGACGGCGGGGGGAGCCACGGATGATTTTGTGGGGGATGGATGTGGTTGGCGGGTGGCGGCCGAGCGGCGGGGATTGGGGGATCGGGTGGGTGAATTCAAGCTGGCCCGACCCGGTTGGTGGTTGGAGCCGGGTTTGGAGGGGCTGGCACGGGCGATGCGGGCGGCGTATGAGGATGAGTCGGGGGGCCGGGTGCGGGGCGGGCGGGGTCGGGCCTGTGCGGAACGGTACAGCTGGGCCCGGGTGGCGGAGATGGTGGAGGAGCGGCTGCGTGTTTTGGCGGAAAGGGAGCCGGGGGAGAAGGCGGTTGTGATTTCGGGCGGTGGATCCAAGACGGCGCGGCCGATTGCGAAGATCGAGTTGCCGCCGTGTGCCCGGCTGGGTCATTTGGGTCGGGCGCGGGAGTTGATGGGATGCCGTCGTTGGGCGGAGGCGTGGCGTGCGACGTTGGCGGCGATGTCGGAGCGGCCCTTTCATCCGGAGGCGTGGCTGTTGCTGGCGCAGATTGCGCAGGCGGTGGGTGCGGGAAGGGTGGCCCGGCAATGTGGGGAGCGTGCGCGGCGGATGGCGCCGGGGTATGCGGCGGCGCGGCAGTTTCTGAAGCGGCCCTTGCAGGGTTCGATGCAGCCGGATTGGATGCGGTTGCCGGAGGGGTTGATGGAGGGTGGGCGGCCGCGGCTGAGCGTGGGCTTGATCGTCCGGAACGAAGAGGCGTTTTTGGATCGGTGCCTGAGTTCGGTGCGGGGTGTGGCGGACCAGATAGTGGTGGTGGACACGGGGTCCACGGATCGGACGGTGGAGATCGCGCGCTCGCACGGGGCGGAGGTTTATGAGTTTGCGTGGTGCGACGATTTCAGCGCGGCGCGCAATGCGGTGTTGGAGCATGTGCGTGGGGACTGGGTGCTGATGCTGGATGCGGATGAGGAGCTGACGGAGGAGGGGAGGCGGGAGCTGCCGGCGGCTCTGACGCGTGCGGAGGTGATGGCGTGGCGATTGCCGATGGTGGATGTGGGTCGGGAGGAGGAGGGGGTGTCGTATGTACCCCGGCTGTTTCGGAATGCGCCCGGGCTGTTTTACGTGGGGCGGGTCCACGAGCAGGTGTTCAGCAGTGTGGAGGTGCGCCGTCGGGAGTGGGGGCTGGATTGCCGGATCGGCAAGGTGTTGCTGCGGCATCATGGGTATCGGCCGGAGGTGATCCGGGACCGGAACAAGATCGAGCGGAACCTGCGGTTGTTGGAGCTGGCGGTGCAGGAGCTGCCGGGCGAGCCGCATTTGCTGATGAACCTGGGGTTGGAACTGGCGCGGTTGGGCCGCGAAGCGGAGGCGCTGGAGCGGTATCGGGAGGCGTTTCGGGCGTTGTCGGCCAAGCCGGCGTCGGAGGTGGTGCCGGAACTGCGGGAGACGCTGTTGACGCAAATGGCGTCGCGGTTGCTGGCGGCACGGCGGTTTGACGAGGTGGTGGAGGTGTTGAGCTCTTCCCTGGCGCGGGGTCATGGCGGGTTGACGGCCTCGCTGCATTTTGCGCTGGGGTTGGCGCAGTTGGAACGCGGGCAGTATCGGGAGGCGGCCGGACAGATGCGGCTGTGCCTGGAGAAACGGGATCGGCCCGCGCTGAGTCCGATTCTGAAGGAGATTCGCACGGCGGCGCCGCATCATTGTCTGGCTGTGGCGTTGTGGCGGGCCGGTGATGGGGCCGGAGCGGAGGCAGCTTTCCAGGAGGCGTTGCGCAGGCCGGGGGTGATGGACCGGATCCGTCTGGATTACGCCCGTTATCTGGTGGAGCAGCGCCGGCCCGTGGACGCGTTACGGGTGTTGACGGAGTGTGTGACGGAAAAACCGGACGCGGTGGATGCGTGGCGGTTGGGCGGGCAGGTGGCGTTGAGCACGCCGGAGTTTCTGGAGTTTGCGCGCGACTGGACGGGGGAGGCGATGCGGTATGTGCCGGCGGACCCGGTGGTGCGGGTGCAACGGGCGACGGCGTTGATGTTGGGTGGCGATTGCGAGGGCGCGTTGGAGTTGTGGCGTCAGGCAGAGGCCGCGGCGGCCCATCCGGAAACGGTTGCGGCCCGGTTGGTTTGTGAGGCGGTGACGGGGCGGAACCCTGAGCGGTGGACCGCCGGGCTGGCGGAAGCGGCGGTGAGCCGGGCCTGGTTGAGCTGGTACCAACGATTGCATCGGTGTGGTGCGCAGGAGGTGTTGCTGCGCCTGCATGAAACTGTGGAAAGTTGGGCGACGTTGTTGCCCACGGCGGCGGGTTGCTTGCGGGCGGCGCTGGCGGAAGCGGGGCAGGTGGCCGGTGCTGGTGCGGGCTGAAGCTGCGGGTGCGGTTGGGGTTTTGGAGGTTGTGGGAGTTCAGGAGTTTTGCGGAGGCTGACCGCGGGATGCGGTGGGTTCGCGGCCGAGGTATTTGGCCACGGCCTGGGTTCGGGACCGGACCTGGAGTTTATTGTAGATGTGGCGGATGTGGTTGTGGACGGTGGCGTAGCTGATGTTGAGCATGGCGGCGATTTCCTTGTAGATGTAGCCCTTGGCGAGCAGTTCGAGCACCTGTTGTTCGCGCGTGGTCAGGCCGGGTAGATCGGCGCCCGGCGGGGTGGGCTGACGAAAGGACTGGACGACCTTGCGGGCGATGTGGCTGGTCATGGGTGAACCGCCGTCGTGGACCTGTTGGATGGCCTCGAGGAGTTCTTCGCGCGTGGCTTGTTTGAGGAGGTAACCGCTGGCGCCGGCGGCCAGGGCGCTGAACACGGTGTCGGTGTCTTCGTAGACGGTGAGCATGATGAACTCGATGTCGGGGTGGGCGGGCTTGAGTCGGCGCACGCACTCGATGCCGCTGAGACCGGGCAGGTGGATGTCCATCAAGACGACCCGAGGTTTGACGAGGGGCAGTTGTTCGAGTGCTTGTTCGGCGGTGGCGTAATCGCCGACGCAGCGACAGACCTTGAACCGGTTGATGGCCTGCACGAGTTTGGCCCGCACACCGTCGTCATCCTCCACGATGGCCACTGGGATGGTCGTGTTCATGGTTCAGTCCCTTGCAAGCTTCAGGATGTCAGGGTGATGCTGGTCCGGCCAGTCACCAAAACGGTTCATGTGGGGGGAGGGGGTGGGATGGTATGAAATGGTGACGGGTGGGGTGCCGGGGGTTCGAGTCTGGTGGGGGAGCGGGCTTGATAGTAGAACCGCGTGGGTGTGGAGCCGTGCGCCGGGGCGGTGAGTTTGTGGTCTGGAGGTTGCCTTGGTGTCAGTGGGGGTTGGGGTGTGCGGCGTGGCGGGATGCGGTGATGTAGAAGTGGACGCGGGTGCCCTGGCCGGGTCGGCTCTGGATGCTGCAGGTGCCGCCGATTTCGGAGAGTCGTTGTTGCATGTTTCGGAGACCGTTGCCGGTGGGGTTTGGATCCGGGTTGAAGCCACGGCCGTTGTCCTCGATGGAGAGCTCGAAGGCGACGCCGTTGAGCTGGAGTCGGACCCAAACCTCGGAGGCTCCGGAATGTTTGACCACGTTGTTGAGGGCTTCCTTGCAGGCGAGGTAGAGGTGGTGTCGGGTTTCGGCCGAGAGCGGGACCGGCGGGACTTCGAGGGGCACGTCCCATCGGCACCGGATGCCGGCGCGGTTGAGGTGGTCCTGGGCGAAGCGGTTGAGGTAGGTGAGGAGGCTTTCGAGGGTGTCGTGTCTGGGGTTGATGGCCCAGACGACCTCGTCCATGGCCCGGGTGAGTCGGCGTGCGCAGGTGGCAATTTCCTCGGCCAAACGGTGGGAGGCGGGCTGATGGGAGGTTTCTTCGCGTAGGGTGTCGCTGAGGAGGATGATTTCGGTGAGACCGCTGCCGAGGTCGTCATGGATGTCGCGGGCGATTCGCTGGCGTTCGAGGTCCATGGCGCGCTGCCAGCGGAGTTGTTCCATGCGACGGCGGGAGCGGTTGCGTTCCCAGCGCCAGACGGTGAGGCTGATGAGTGCGGTGAGGGCCAGGACGCCCGCGGTTTGGATGGAGCGACGTTCCCACCACCGGGGATGGATGGTGAGGGGCAGTGGGAGGGCGGCTTCGACCCAGGTTTCGTCGGGGCCGGCAGCCCAGAGGCGGAATGTGTAATGTCCCGGGGGCAGGCGATTGTAGAAGGCGACGCGGCGCGGTCCGGCCTCGACGGGTTGCCGGTCCAGTCCCTCGAGCTGGTAGCGGTAGCGGATTCGGTCCGGGGCCAGCAGGTGGGGTGAAGTGTACTGGAACTCGTAGGAGACGGCGCCGGAGATTACCTCCACGGGGTTTCCCGGGGTCCACGGGTGGAGTTGACCGTCGATGCGGACGGCCACGACGCGTGGTGGGCGCACCCTGGGTTGTTCGAGGAATAGTTCGGGTTGGAAGCGGACCAGGGCGGCGCCGTTGGGGAAGAGGAGTGCGCCGTCCGGGGTGGTTGTGGCTCCGGGCTGGCCGATGCCGGTGCACACCTTGAAGGGGAGTCCGTCCCGGGGCGTCAGGCGAAAGACGCGGATGCGTGTGGCGGTGTTGGTGCTGCGGGCCAGGAGTTCGTCCGGGCGCACGGCGAAGATACCGTTTTCGCTGCTGATCCAGAGGCGGTCACCCGAGGGGATCAACGCCAGGAGATGATCGGTGGGAAGGCCGTTGGCGGAGGTCCAGGAATGCACGTGGCCGTCGATGAGGCATCCGAGTCCGTCGCCGAGGGTGGTGAACCAGAGCCGGCCCCGGGCGTCGAAGGTCATGCCGCGGATGTTGCGGAGGGTGGCGGGGTTGGTGACCTGGACCGGTTCAAAGGTTTCGCCCTCCTGACGGAAAAGGCCTTCGCCGGGGAAGGCCACCCAGAGGCGGCCGTCCGGGTCTTCGGTGATGGCACGGGCGGGTGTGAGGGGCAATCCGGCCTCGGTGGCGTACACGCGGGTTTCATGATTGTCCAGGCAGACCAGGCCGCTGCGGGTGCCGGCCCAGATTCGGCCCATCCGGTCCTCGTACAATGCGGTGGTGGTTTGTTCCAGGGCCGGGTCAGGGGATGGGCGCTCGCATTGCTGGCCCTGGAGGCGGTAAAGGCCGCCGAAGGTGCCGATCCAGAGTGTCCCGGAGCGATCCGCCAGGAGGACGGCGATGTAGCGGCTGGCCGGTCCCCCGTCGATGTTCACGGCCTTCCAGCCCTGCTGATCCCACTCAAACAAGCCGGCCCCGTCGGTACCGGCCCAGATGCGTCCCCGGGCATCTGCGGCTGCGCACAGGAAGACGTGGGGCCTGTGCTGGGAGGGCAGGGGCAGGGCGGTGACGGGGCGGGGTCGAACCTGCAGGAGACCCAGGGTGCGGGTGCCGATCCAGATGGTGCCCTGTTCGTCTTCGAGGAGGCATAGGACCTGGAGCTGGGCGGGCGGGAGGTCGGCCGAGACTTCCGCCCAACCTTGATCGGGCTCATAGACGAACACGCCGCCGCCGGCGGTGGCACACCAGACCCGTCCGGCGGCGTCCTCCCAGATGGCTTGGGCCCGGGATCGGGTGGATTCCTGCGGCCATGGATACGGGGCGAGGGGTTCGGACCAGGCCCCGTTCTGGTAAAGCCAGAGGTGCGTGCCGCGCGAGCCCATGGGGTGGGAAGTCAATGTGGCAACCCAGAGGCCGCCATTTCGTGCGGGTGCGATGGTCCGCACCGGTACGTCTGAGGCGCCCGGCAGGTGGAGCTCCATCCAGTTTTGGTCCGTTTTGAGGCAGAGTCGGCCTCTGGCGACGGCCCATACTCGATTGGAGAGATCGCGGAGGACCTGGTTGACGGTGAGGGAAGGCACGCCCTGGGCGGGTCCGAAGGTTTCGGTTTTGCCCGTCGGGTCCACCCGGAGCAGGCCGGCACCGTCGGTGGCCAGCCAGAGTGTGCCGTCCGGTTCGTCGGCGATGGCGAGGATGCTGCGGCCCTGGGTGGCGCGTTCGCCGTGGAGGCTGAGGCGTGTCCACTGTCCGTTTTGCCATTGCAAGAGGCGGCCGTCGGCGGTTCCGGCCCAGAGTCGGTTGGATCGGTCGCGGTGCAATGAGAGCACGCGGTTGTCTCCAAGGGCGGGTGTGTTGGAGGCGTTGTAGGTGGTGAAGTCGAGGCCGTCGAAACGCACCAGGCCGGCTGCGGTGGCGAGCCAGAGGAAGCCGTCCGGGGCCAGAGCAAGGGCGTTGATGCGGGGGCTGGGCAGGCCGTGGTCGGTGTCCCAACTGCGCCAGAGGTAGTCGGGGTAGAGCTCATGGACCGCAGGGCCTTGTGCGAGGGAGCCCAGGAGAAGGCATGCAGCCGTGAGCCGGCCGCGCGGGTGTTGACGGCGCGGGGATGGGCCGGGGTGCGTTTGGGGCGTGGATCGTGCGATCCGTTTCATGAACGGAAGTACTGTAGGAGCCGGAGCTGGTTCTCACAAGGGGGACTGGCGTGGGGTTGGTGTATGGGCGGGATCGGGGCCGGGGTGCGGCGGTCGGGGGCGGGCGTTCGGGCCGGGCAGTGAGCGGTCAGGGTTCGGGGTGCCAGAGGTCCACGTTGCGGGCGGGGTTGTAGGTGGATTCGAAGGTGCGGGGTTCGGCGTGTCCGTCTGCAAAAAGGTAGTTGGACCGGGTTGCGTGCCGGCGACGGGCGACGTCGGTCACGTCTTCCGGACGGTCCCAGAAATTGGGCATGATGTGGTCGGCGTCGGAGGCGTTTTCGGCCATGAGGATGGTTTGGGTGGGGCGGCGGATTTGGGTGGTGCGTCTCCAGGTTTGTGGTCTGCCGCGGTAGTCGTCGTCGGGGCCCAGTTCGAAGTAGACGTTGAGTCCGTAGCTCCAGATGTGCGACCGGAGATCGGCGGGACAGTGGTAGACGGTGGCGAAGAGATTGGTCCAGGACTCTGCGGTCGTGCCGAGGTAGGGTGCGATGGCTTTGGCCCATGGGCTCTGGCGATGGGATAAGGCGGAGTGCTGGCTGCGGGGCCACTCGTTGTTGTGATCCTCGGCGTACATTTGAATGGCCAGGCCGATTTGGTGGAGCTGACCGATGCAGAGGATCCCCTGCGCGCGTGCGCGGGCACGGGCCAGTGCCGGCAAAAAGAGTGCCGCCAGCAATCCCACGATTCCGAGGACCACCAGCAACTCCAGCAGGGTGAATCCCGGGTGGGGATGGGATCGCCGCGACACACGCGCGCAGGGGCTGTGGATCATGGCTGGCAGGGGCTTATTGGGCCGGCTGGATGGGTCGGAGCCGATAGAACTTGTGTTGCGACTGCGGTTCGATCAGCACGGTCCATTGCCCGTTCCAGACCAAGGGTTCGACCTCCACGGGTTGCCAGGAGGGTGAGCCGAGGTCGTCGGTTTGTTCCAGCGTCCAACCCTGGGATGAAGCGGACCAGGAGATTTGGATGACCCTCCGGATGTCCAGCGAGGGCCGTCCGTCGGGTACGTTGGTCCAGCGCAGGATGAAGGGGCCTGTGGAAGTGCCGGGCAGGATTTCACCGGTGGTGGCGTTGGCGAGGTAGGCTTCGAAGGTGGCTTCGTACCCGTTGGTCCCCGGGGGTGCGGTGACGGCCGGGTGAAACATCATGCCGTTCCACGCCAGCCAATCGGGTGATCCTGCGGTGCCAAAGATGGGCTCCCAGAGTTTGGGGGTCGATCCGGAATAGCGGTAAAACCCGAGCTCCGGCGGTCCGGAGATTTTGCGGATGTGGATGATGGTGCCGTCCGGGAGCGGATCGGTCATGGTGTCCATGACGAAACCGTAGCGGCGGCTAAAGGAGAGCCCGCGCCGGCTCGGGTCCAGATCGTCGAACCATGGATCTGCCGGATCGAAACTGTCGCCCGGATGACTCACCAAGAGCGGGGTCAGCTGCGGGATTTCCGATGGCATGGTGACATGCAGGTGTCCGTGATCTGCGTGGTAGGCGATCATGGGCATGACCATGCCGCCCTGCATGGGGACGGTGGAGAGGACCCCGGCCCGGAGTGCGGTGATCGGTCCAACGCACCATGCCGCGACCAAGGCGACAGTGCAGGCCGGCCGGCTGGTGAGGATTGAAGCGATTTTGGCAACCAGTTTCATACGCTGGAAGGCGTGCTTCCACTGTTGGGAGATGTTTGACGTGTTTCGTTTCATGTTCGGTTTGTCCTGCTTTTGGGGGCTTATGGTTTGGTCTCAAGTTTCTCGGGATTTGGATGCCTTGGCCGACCGGGTGCGGCGGGCCAGCCCCTTGAGCTGCCGACCCCGGTGACCTTGGCAGTCGTTTTTGGGGATGAGTGTTGTGGAGGGAGCGAGCCGCGAGCCTGGATTGACCCGTATTGTGCCTCTTGAATGGAGGCGACTTGCCAGGGGGAATGTCCCTGTCCGCGTGGGACACCTTTAAGGGTCCTCGCCCTTTTGCTGGCGCGGATGCCCTGTGAGGGGTCGCCTTTTGCGAGGTGAACCGTGCGGCGCGGTTGTGTTGCCGCGGCCGGACGGGCTCAGACCTGGTCAACCAAGCCCCGCGACATCGCCCGTTGAAGGGCTCTGGGCGGTGGCGTGAGGGGTTCTCGTGTTAAAGGGAGAGGGAAAGGGCTCGATTTCAGGACGAGGGGTGCCACTTCGGGAGCGCTGCAGGACCATGTTGGGTCCGTGAGAGGTGCGGGATCCAGTTTGTTGGGGAAGGTGGGGAGCTTGTCCTCGCAACGGTTATCCCGTTGGTTGCGTGCTTCGTTGATGAACCGGCAGAGGGAGCAGGGGTGTTTGCCGTCGAAGGTTTTTTGGATGGCTGAGAACAGGGTGTCGGTTTGGGAATACCGCACGATCATGCCGGTCCAAGCGACGGATTGCAGCACGGCCCAGTGCAGGCCCAGCGAAAGGGCCAGCACGATGCATGCAATCCATCGAGTGACGGCACTCATGCGGGCGATAGGTTAGTCCAAGTAGACCGTTGGTCAAGGTGCCGTGCATCTTGGTCTGCCGGGCCGTGCTGGGAAAAGGACTCCACACTTCCGCGGCTTGTGGCTTTGGGCCGGGCTTTGGCCTGCCGGATGAGGAGAGTGGCCGGGGCCGGCCTCAACGGTACAGGGACACGCCCACGCGGAACATTTCGCTCCGGCCCTGGTAATCCAGCAGGCTTTCGCCGTAGCCGATGAAGTACTGGGCGTGGAGGTAGAGGCTGAAACTGCCGCTGAGCAGTCGCATCATGGGATAGGTGAGGTCGAGCTGGAGGCTGCCACGGTTGGCGTCGTCGCCGAGCCGGCCCCAGGCGGACAGCTGGAGACCGCGGGGCCAACCGAGGACGACGCGGAGGTCCGCGTAGCCGCGGTAATCGGGTAGATGCGGGTTTTCCTCCAGGCCACCGACGTAAGTCCAGACGCGCGGTTGGAGTTTCAGCTGGAGTGCGTCCGGCGGGCCGAAGACGATGGTGGGGCGAAGATACGCGATGTTGAGGCTGCGTGAGTCGGTGCCGCTTTTGCCGTTGGACTCGTGTTGGAAACCGCCCTGGAGGTCAAACCGGACCCACTCCGACGAGGGTCGGTTTGGCATGAGGTTTTCCCAGCTCCACAGCAGTTCGGGCTTGTAGCTACTGTCGAAGAAGGGCTTGGACTCGCTGTTCCAGTCCCACAGGGAGGTCTGGGTGTAGGCCAGATGGAGACCCCGGAGCCAGGGCATGCGTGCGGCCAATGGACCTTCCTCGTTGAGGACGCGGTATTTGAAGCTGATCTGGAATTTTGCGTTGGGCGATTCGGTGCCAGCGATGAAGTAAAACGGTTCGTAGGCGAAGAAATGCTCCTTGAAAAAGCGGCCCGGTTCCAGGGATGTACCGACGCTTTCCGGATCCCCTTCTCTTAGCCAGCGCGGCCAGCCGGAAGGGCTGGTGTCCGGGGCGCGTGCGGGCTTTTCGATCCGCAGTACCAGGGTGGGGAGGTGGCCCTGCTCCCAGCGGCAAAGCGCTTCGCCACGAACTCCGAGCGGGACATGCACCCGGTATTGGCGGGAGTGGAAC
The DNA here is from genome assembly GCF_011044775.1 of Limisphaera ngatamarikiensis. NCBI lineage: Bacteria > Pseudomonadati > Verrucomicrobiota > Verrucomicrobiia > Limisphaerales > Limisphaeraceae > Limisphaera > Limisphaera ngatamarikiensis. The sequence goes on from NZ_JAAKYA010000004.1 coordinate 120,137, forward strand.
GTGCCGGGGGCGATTGTGATGGTGCTGCGCGGACTCTCGTCTGCGGGTTCGGCGGTGACGGACCATTGCTGGTCGCCCGCCCGCAGCGTTCCGGTGAGCACGGCGGGGAATGTGCAGGGCAGGGCTGAGTCCGTGGGGTTGAACACCACAAGGCCGAAGTGGAACGACTCACCCTGCGAGACGACCTCGGGCCATTGGGAAATGGACCACTGTAATCCGTGAGGAACCGCGGTTGCGCCGGCCGGGAGTTTGAAGGGCAACACGGCACTCAACAGAAACGCCAGAACCAGCCGAGTCCGCTTGCGCATGGATGTGACGTTGCCTCCCGAATGGGCCGGGCGTCAAAGCAGAAACTTCGGTGGCGGCAGGTTTGGCAAGGGGACGGGTGCCCGGCCCAAGGTTGGGGCCTCTGGCAAATGCCAGGACGGCGTGGTGGTGTGGGTGTGTGCGGCTCACTGGAGGTCAGCGTACAGCGTGCGGGGGGCGCGCAAAGGGTTTGTTCTGTGGCGTGGGGCGGTTTTTGCGCCCCATGGCAGCGTCAAGGCAGCGTCCGATGCTGTTTCCGGAGCCGGCGCACGCCACTTCTGTGGGCCGTTCGCCGGGGGCTTTGGGGGCTTGAACGCGGGCCGGGCTGTAACTGCCGTGATCAAGGCGTGGACATGCGACCGGCTTCATCAGCCAGCCAGGCTGCCAGACGGTCCAACTCGGCCTGCGGGGATGGATCGGCAGGATTGGGTCGGTACCGGTTCAGGATGAGGCAGAAGGCCAGGGGCCGACCCTGTTCCGGGAAGATGTAACCGGCCAGGCCGTGGGCCCAACGGAGTGTACCGGTTTTGGCCCGTACAATCCCTTCGGCTGCAGTCCCGCGCATGCGATGGGCCAGGGTGCCGTCCACGCCCGCGACGGGCAGGGCGGCTTGAAATACCTGAAACTCCCGGTGTTGGTGCACGCTTTGCAGGAGACGAACCACGGCTCCCGGGGTGACGAGATTGTTGCGTGAAAGGCCGGATCCCTCTTCGAGGTAGATCTCGGTCGTGGCGATGCCCATGGATTGAAAGAACCGGTCCAAGACGGTGTCGGGGGTTGAGCCGGATTGGGTGGGGGCTGTTGGGTTGGGGCGCAGGGCGGCGGCCCACAAGACGGATGCGGTGAGATTGTGCGATTGTTTTAGCGTGATCCGGACCAATTCCCGGACCGGCGCCGATGCGACAGTGCCGAGTGGGATCGCACGGGCCGAAGGTCGGTCGGCGATCGGTCCGGGGCCTACAACCTGGACGTGGTTGGGACCCCGGACCTGGATGCCCTGGTGTTCCAGCGCCCTCCGGAAAAGCTCGAGGAAAAGTGTGGCAGGGTCTTCGACTGCGACTTCGGCAGTCCACGTCGTGGCTCCGTGCAGCAGGCTGCCTGTGATCCGGAGGTCGGGCCGGCCGGGTGGGCGCGTCCATTGGATCCGGCCGTTCTGGCCGGGGGCAACCGTGGTGGTGAGGTTGGTCAGCCAGAGCCCATCCGTGGGCGGAATGAGTCGCACCCGACACGGTTGACCAATTTCGTCTGCCGGGGCGACTTCCAATCGGACGCGGTTCTCGTTGGCGTTCAGGTCGGAGAGGGGGGCGCCGTAGGGATGGCGCAGGTCTTCCCAGGACCAACCGGGACCGTATTTGGAGCCGCCCAAAAAGGTTTCCTCGGCGATGAGCCCCCCTTCGATGACCCGAATGCCCGCCTTTTGGACGACTTGCACCAAGGGGTCGAAGGACCGGAGCGGCTCCGGGGCGTCCGCGTCCCATCGGAAGCCGGGATCGCCCTGGCCTGTGAGGATGAGAGGTCCTTCGAGCACGCCGTCGGGGCGGGGAGCCCGCTCGGCGTAGAGGGTTGTTTGGAGTTGATGTTCAGGTCCCAACTGGTGGAGGGCGAGTGCTGCGGTGAAGAGTTTGGTCAGTGAAGCGGGCGTAAAGAGTTGATCGGCTCCGTGTTGGCAGAGGATCCGGCCGGTGCGGAGATCCACCACACGGACACCCCATTGGGCATGACGGAAACGGGGTTGGAGGAGTTGCCGGTCCAGTCCGGCCTGAAGCGGGGCCCGGCCGGTTTGGGATCGGCTCGGCGATGAGGCGGGGACTGGACCGGATGAACCGCGCAGGGTTTCTCCGGTCAGAACCACGCAGATAACGGTTGTGAAGAGCAGGCTGCGATGCATGGTTGGTGCTCAGCGTAGGGGAAGCAGGATTCGCAAGCCAGCCGGCCTTGTGGGGTTGTCTTGCTGGGGATTGGGGAACGGTGCTTGCCGGAGCGTCTGAATGCACCGGAAGGGGTGGGGGACCGGAGGTGACAGGGGATGGAAAGGTGTAGCTGGTCGTTCCACCCCTTGCCAATTAACCGGGCTGCGATGTCGGAGAACCGGAGACTGGGTGATTGGATAGCAGCCTGCGCCGTTGTAACGGCGAGGCGGGATGGTGAAAAAGCAGAACCCTGCCGGCAGGGAGGGGCTGCCGGCAGGGTTGCGGGAGGAGGTGTGGTATGTGTGGCAGGAAAAGCCTTAGAAGTTCGGTACCCGCCTGCCAGCACGATACCGCATCCACCTCAGATCGGGGTCGTTGGGCGACGTGGGAATGTTCAGCGTGCTGGTGTATCGGACGCCGGCGAACCGCGTCATGACACCGCGCCATTTGTGGATTTCCGAATGGCCGTCAGCGAAGGCAAACCCTGCAGCCATGTTGTGATAGGTGGCGGGAAGGTCCACAAATCGGTCGGCGTAAGGATTGAAGAATCCCGCGTCATTGATGCTGTCGGGGTGCTCGTCGCAGTAGACCCACGTTTCGGCGGGACCGGGATAAAGGAAGTCGGACATCTTCTTGATGTGGTTATAGATCGGGTCCCATGGACTGCCGGGGGCCGTCGCGTTACCATCGCCGACACCAATGTTGCCGGAGATGCTGCGAACGCGGTACGGCCACCCGCGCGCCCGCTGTGCAGGGCTGGCGAATTGATCGGCCGGGCAGTGGAAGATCTCGGGTTTGTTCCCGATATACTTGGCCAGCTTGGAATAACGCTCGTCGATCAGGAAGAGGATGTTGGTGTTGTCAGGACTGGTTGTCCAGTCGAGCCACCCCACCACCCAGGGCGCGTAGCGCGGGTTGTTGGCAGCGGCTCCACCTTGGGCCTCTCCACCGTGGAAACTCATGACCAGGCGGTCGTTGTTGTCGGTGGCGTACATTTGCCAAGCCAGCATCAACTGCTTGGTGTTGTTCATGCAGTAGATGCCCTGGGTTTTGGCCTTGGCCTTGGTGAGCGCGGGCAAGAGCATCCCGGCCAGGATGGCGATGATGGCGATGACAACCAGCAGTTCGATCAGGGTAAACCCCCGCAGCAAGGCTTTGAACCCGGATACGGCCGGCGCCTTGACGAGGCGACTCGTGGTCGGAAGAGGCACTTTCATGTCGGTTGATTCAGGACCTGTTAAGGTTTCCGCTCAAATCTCTACGATTTTCCGCCGGACTGTCAACATCAATTGTTGGTCATGGCTGGGTGGTGCGGGAACGTCTCAGCGGAGCCGGGCGGGGGAAGGGTACGGAGACCGGGGATGGTGTCGGCCGGGCAGGCGCCGGACAGGGCAGCCGCAGGTGAGCCTGTCGGGGCCCGTGCGACGAGGGACGATCCACCTGGCGGTTCCGGAATGGCCCGGGATTTGAGTTTGTTTGAGCGGGGGATGCGGCATAAGGTGCGGTTGTGGCACGACGGCGGTCGCAGCGGCAGGTTGCCAACGGGTGTGGAACGTCGCAGGGGCGGAAGCCGGCGGACCCGGGACGGTTCGGTGCACGCGGGGCCACGGGGGTGCGCCGCTGGGTGTTTCGGTTGTGGGCGGCGGCGCTGCCTTTTCTGGTGTTGGTGGTGTGCGAGCTTTTACTGCGTGGGGTGGGTGCCGGGTATGACGTGCGTTTTTTTGTTCCGGACCCGGGCGGGGACCGGTTGGTGCGGGTGGAGAATGCGTCGTTTGGGCGGAGGTTTTTTCCCCGTCGGTTGGTACGCGCGCCTCAAGCGTTGCGGGTGACGGTGCCCAAGCCGGAGGGCACGGTCCGGATTTTTGTCTTGGGCGAGTCGGCGGCGTTGGGCGATCCGCGTCCCAGGTATGGTGCGGGGCGCTACCTTCAAGTGCTGCTGGAGGAGCGTTACCCCTCGGTACGATTCGAGGTCGTCAACACCAGCATGACGGCCATCAACTCGCATGCGATTCGTGAGATTGCTGGGGATTTGGTGCGAATGGGCGGGGACATCTGGGTGGTCTACATGGGCAACAATGAGATGGTGGGTCCGTTTGGCGCCGCCACGGTATTTGGCCCGAAGGCACCCCCCTGGGAATGGGTGCGGGTGGGACTGACACTGCAGCGGCTGCGACTGGTGCAATGTCTCCGGTCGGTGTGGGAGGAACGCGTGGGGCGGGGGCAGGTCCCACCGACGTGGGAGGGCATGGCCATGTTTCTGCGCAATGTTGTGCCGCCTGACGATCCCCGTCGGGAGCGGGTGTACCGGAGCTTTGCTGCCAACCTGGAGGCGATTTTGTCCGAGGCACGGCGGGCCGGTGCGAAGGTGGTGCTGAGCACCGTGGCTGTGAATCTCAGGGACTGTGCCCCGTTTTACTCCGTGGACCCCGTCGTGGCGGGTGGGGAGGCGACGAACTCGTTGAATGACCTGTTTCGGCGCAGTGAGGAGGCCCGGGCGGAGGATCGGCCGGAGGAAGCGGTCCGTTGGGCGCGGGAAGCGGTGGCCCTGGCGCCGCGCCATGCGGAGGCACGGTACCGCCTGGCCAGGGCGCTGCAGGCGCTGGGTCGGGTGGAGGAAGCCCGGGAGGAGTTTCAGCGGGCCTGTGACCTGGACGCGCTGCCGTTCCGCACGGATGGCCGGCTCAACACCATCATTCGGTCGGTGGCAGCGCGGCAGGGTGACGGGGTGGTGCTGTGTGATGCGGCCCGGCATTTTGCGGAGGGAGCGCCCGGGGGTGTGCCCGGCCGGGAATTCTTTTACGAGCATGTGCATTTGAACTTCGACGGGAACTATCGGTTGGCCCGGTTCTGGGCGGAGCATGTGGAGCGGCTTTTGCCGGAGCCGATTCGCGCCGGGGCACGGGCCGACTGGGCGAGCCAGGCCGTGTGCGAGGAGCATCTGGGGCTGACCGACTGGAACCGGCGTTCGGTGGTGGCCGAAATGGTCCAGCGGCTGCAACAGCCGCCGTTTGTGCAGCAATGGGAGCATGAGGACCAGGTGGCACATTTGCGCCGGTGGCTGGACGTTCTGGACGCCCGGATCCGGGCCACCGCGCCGGAGGCGGCCCGCGCGGTATATGAATGGGCGCTGGAGCGACGGCCGGCCGACCCGGTCCTGCACGAGAACTTTGCGGAGTTCCTGGAGGCCACGGGCGATCGCGAGGCCGCGCTGGGGCAGTGGCGACAGGTTTGTTCGCTGCTGCCGCATCATTACTTCGGGTACTACTGCGCGGGGACGTTGCTGAAGGAGATGCGGCGGCTGGACGAGGCGCTGGAGGCGCTGCAAACCGCAGCGCGGCTGCAACCCGAGGTGGCCGACGTGCAGGTGGAACTGGGGAGCGTGTGGGCGGCGCGTGGGGAATGGGAAGCGGCCCGAGAGACGCTGCGTCGCGCGCGGGATCTGGATCCGACCCATCCGCAGGCGGCCCTGTTTCTGGGGGCGGTGCTGGTGCAGCTGGACCGAGTGCATGAGGCGTTACCGGAGTTGCGGGACGCCGTTCGGTTGAACCCGCGTTCCGCACAGGCCCGGATGCGGTTGGGCGAGCTTCTGATGCGGCTGGGGTCATGGCAGGAAGGGTTGGACCAGTTGCAGGAAGCGATTCGATTGGATCCTGCCCTGGACCGGGCGCGGCTGCAGCTGGCCGCCGCGTGGCTGCAGCAGGGCGATTTAAAACGTGCCCGCGAGGAGATTGAGCTGGTGTTGGCGCGGGATCCGAACCATCCGGCTGCGCTCCGGCTGAAAGCGGAGTTGGAACGTGAGACGGCGGGGCGGCGTTGATGCGCAGTGGCGCGGCGGAGGAAAGGGAATGGCGGCGGAGAACCGGCGCAAAGGGACGAAAGCTGATCCGGTCCGGTTTGTTGGCCCGCGGGGCGGTCGGGTGGGTTTGAGAGGAAAGTTCAAGGGCGCCCGGAGCCGGCCGGCTCCGAACGCCCTGAGGTTGGTTGAGGACCAAAGTCTAACGGGTCAGGCCCGGGTGTACGGGCCTGCAGTGCGGTGCATGGAGTTGATTCGGGCCCGGGAGTTGACGCCCTGCCATGTCACCGGAGGCTTGAAGGTGAACCGGGACGGTCCCTGCCTGTGCACACCGGCTTCGTGCGGCCCCGGCAGGTTGTCGGAGGGTTTGGGGTGCAACCCCGCGCATAGCGGACCCGATCCTTAGGAGGTTGCGGGCGAGGACGCAACTCCCAAGTGTGCAATTGGTCTGCGGGGTTGCTAGTGAGGTGGTCGGGACCTGTGCGGTGCTCCGCGCGCTCCAGGGGTGTCCACAGGGACCGTTGCCGGGGGCAGCCGGTTGCACTTGCCAAGTGTGCAGGGTTTGGGTCAATAGGTGGGCATGAACCGCCGCCAATTCCTCAAATTCGGCGCCGCGGCCCTGGCAGCGGCGACAGCTGTTCGGTATGTGCCCACCACGTTTGCCGTGCAGAAGCCCCGTCGCGTGGGTCTGGTTGGGACCGGCTGGTACGGCAAGTCTGCGTTGTTCCGTCTGTTGCAGGTGGAACCGGTGGAGGTGGTTTCGTTGTGCGACGCGGACAGTCGCATGTTGAACGAGGCGGCCGACATGGTGGCCGAGCGTCAGGCTTCGAAGAAGCGCCCCCGTCTTTACAAGGATTTTCGGGAGATGCTGCGGGAGCGTGACCTGGACATTGTGATGGTTTCGACGCCGGACCACTGGCATGCGTTGCCGATGATTGAGGCGTGTCGGGCCGGGGCGGACGTGTGGGTGGAGAAGCCCGTGGGCGTGGACGTGGTGGAGTGCCAGTCCATGGTGGCGGCTGCGCGGAAGTACGGTCGGGTGGTGCAGGTCAACACGCAGCGGCGGAGCACGCCGCATCTGGTTGAGGCCCGGGACCGGTTCATTCGCGAGGGGCGGCTGGGCCGGATCGGGCTGGTGGAGATTTGCTGCTATTACCACATGCGGACGCGTGAAAACCCGCCGGACACGCCCCCGCCGGAATCGTTGGACTGGGACCTCTGGACCGGGCCGGCTCCGATGCGTCCGTTCAACCGGCTGATTCATCCGCGGGGATGGCGGAACTTCATGGAATATGGGAACGGGATCGTGGGGGACATGTGCATCCACATGTTGGACATGGTGCGGTGGATGTTGGATCTGGGCTGGCCGAAACGCATCAGTTCCAGCGGGGGGATTCTGGTGGACAAGCAGAGCAAGGCCAACATCACCGACACGCAGACGGTCACCTTTGATTATGGCGACCTGGTGGTGGTGTGGACGCATCGAACGTACGGTCGGGCGCCGGATCCGCAGTATCCATGGGCGGCCACGTTTTACGGCGACCGTGGCACGTTGAAGGCCAGCGTGATGGGCTATGATTTCATTCCGCAGGACGGGGGTCAGCCGGTGCATGTAGATGTAACGTACGAGCTGGAGCAGTATCCGGAGGACAAAACCGAGCGTGACCTGGAACGGCACGTGGCCCCGGCGCTGCGCCGGCACTGGAAGAACTTCCTGGAGGCGGTGGACAACCGGAGCCGGCCCGTGGCGGACATTGAAGAGGGGGCCATTTCCAGCGCCTGCTGTATCCTGGGCAACATTGCCATGCAACTGGGCCGAACGCTAACCTGGGACCCTGCGCGCTGGCAGGTGGTGGGGGACGAGGAGGCCAACCGGCTGCTGCGGCGTCCCTATCGAGCGCCCTGGGTCCATCCCGAACCGGACAAGGTCTAAGGCGGGCTGTCAGCGGGGTGAGGTGGACCGGCCCGGTCCGACGCAGGTCTCACTGAACTGATGGATCCGCCCCCGCCTTGCAGCTTTTGCAACAGGTTGGTGGTGGATCGGCCGGGCAGCAGGGGCAACAGGACGATCCGCCCGCCCGCGGCCTCGACCACGCGCCGTTCCTCCTGGTTGAGGGTTTCCAGGGTGTAATCGCCGCCTTTCACGTAAACGTCCGGGCGGGCGACCGAAAGGAACCGTGTGGCGTCCGGTTCCTGGAACACGCACACGGCGGACACGGATTCCAGGGCGGCCAGCACGAGGGCGCGGTCCGTTTCCGGGTTGATGGGGCGGGTCGGGCCCTTGAGCCTGCGCACGCTGGTGTCGCTGTTCAAACCCACCAACAGTACGTCACCCAGCGCCCGGGCGGCTTCGAGATAGGTCACGTGGCCCGCGTGAAGGATGTCGAAACACCCGTTGGTGACCACGACGCGCCGGCCGGCTTCGCTCTGGGCGCGGCGCCATTGCGGCAGCTTTTCCCATGGAATGATTTTGTCCGCCAGAGCCACGGGGATTGAGGTTGGGGTAAAGCGGTTGACGGGGCAAATCGGAAGAGACTTCGAAGGTGGCGAACTTGCCCGGGGCCATTGGGCCCGGGGACGATCCGGGTACCGGTGGCTGAATGGGGCCATCGTTGGTGTCGTGGGGGTGCCGGCTGCGGTGGGTGGCTGACAAGGATTGCCCGGTTGAGCCGGGCTTGGGGGGTAACATTTGCCGGCGCAGAGGGGTTGGAGGGATGCGAAAACCGGGTTTTCGGGGTGCGGGACGGGTCTGGCATCCGCTTTGCTCCGCAGGGCAGTCGGGTTTTTGGGTGCCATGATTGACGCACTCTTCAATCAGACGAATTACCTGGCCGCGAAACGGATGCTGGATGCGGTGGCGCTGCGGCATGAGGCCATCGCGGCCAATCTGGCGAACCTGGAGACCCCGGGATATCAGCGGGTGGACCTGGCCCGTTCGTTTGAGGAGGAGTTGCGTCGGGCGATTGCCTCCGGCAACACGGCGCGGCTGAAACAGCTGCAGCCCGCGCTGGCACCCGATCCCACGGCCCTGCCGAACGGACGCGACGGGAACACGGTGAATCTGGAGCAGGAGCTGTTGGAACTGAACCAGAACGCACTGGTTCATGCCTTCCAGACGCAATTGATCACCGGCCGCTTGTTGCGACTCAAGCTGGCCATTACCGGACGTCCCGTTTGATCCCATGGTCGAGATCCTGAGCGGCATTCGCACGACGGCATCGGCGTTGACGGCCGAGCGCACCCGGCTGGACGTGATTGCCGAGAACATTGCCAACGCGCAGACCACGCGGGGCCCGGACGGCGGACCGTATCGGCGCCGGGTGGTGGTGTTTGAGACGGTCCTGCAGAACGCCGTGGGGCGTGCCGGACCGGGTGAGGCCCCCGCGGCGGTCCGGGTGGCGCGCATTCAGACCGATCCCCGACCGCTCCTTCTGGTGTATCGGCCCGGGCATCCGGACGCGGATGCCAACGGGATGGTGGCGATGCCCAACATTAACGTGCACGAGGAAATGGCGGATTTGATCGCGGCCTCGCGGGCGTATGAGGCCAATCTTGCGGTGGTGAAAAATGCCCGGGCCATGGCCATGCAAACGCTGGCCATCGGGAAACGTTGAACCCTGGTAGGCAGGCGGTTCCGAATGCGATCCCATGTCACCGTTGACCTCCATCGGCGTAACGCGCCCGACTGCCGACTGGCCCGTGAGACAGGTGGATGGTCCACCCGGGCTGCCGCCGTTGACCGGCCCGGGCGTGGGCGCGCCGGCGGGTTTGCCCGGCACGGCTCCGACGGGTCCCTCAGCCCCGGCGGGCGATCCGTTTGGGCAGCTGCTGCGGCAGTTTGTGGCCGAGGTGAACCACCAGCAGCAGGTGGCGTCGCAAACCGTCCAGGCGCTGCAGCAGGGGCAGCCGGTGCCGCTGCATCAGGCGATCATTGCCATGGAAGAGGCCAGCGTGAGCTTTCAGCTGATGGTGGAGGTGCGCAACAAGCTGTTGGAGGCCTACCAGGAGCTGATGCGCCTTCAGATTTGAACGGAGCCGGTGCTGAGCTCCGGGGGAGAATCGTCGCATGAACCTTTCCCTGACTCGAGTCGCCTCGCAACTGGCCGGGGTCTGGAAGGAACTGCAATGGCCGCAGCGGCTGACGTTGGTTGCGGCCGGGGTCCTGGTTGTGGGCGGTCTGCTGGGTGTGGCGTTGTGGTCGGCCCGCACCCCCTACGCGCTGTTGTACGGGCGGCTGTCGGATGCGGAGGCGGCCCGGGTCATCAGCGCGCTGGACGAGGCCAAGGTGCCCTATCGGATCGGCGCGGGTGGCGGGGCGATCTACGTGCCGGCCGACCAGGTGCACGCGGTGCGGATGCAACTGGCCGGGCGCGGCATTCCGCGCGGGGACGGCGTGGGATTCGAGATCTTCGACAAGCCGAACTTTGGGATTTCGGATTTTGTGCAGCGGGCCAATTACCTGCGGGCGTTGCAGGGTGAGCTGGCGCGCACGATCAGTCAATTGGACGAGGTGGAATCGGCGCGGGTGATGGTGGTGCTGCCCGAGAACCGGCTCCTGTTGGACCGGGACAAACAACCGACGGCGTCGGTGTTTGTGCGGCTGCGCGGCAGCGGTCCGCTGGCTCCGCAAGCGGTGCAATCCATTCAGTTTCTGGTGGCCAATGCGGTGGAGGGGTTGAAACCCAACCGGGTTACGGTGGTGGACAACTTCGGGAACGTCCTGTCCGCCAACAGCGAGGACAATTCCATGCCCGGTCTGACGGCCACGCAACTGGCGGCCCGCCGTGAGCTGGAACAGTACCTGGCCAGGAAGGCGCAGGACATCCTGGACAAGGTGCTGGGTCCCGGACAGGCCGTGGTCCGGGTTGCCGCGGACATCAATTTCGACACGCTGACCCGGACCGAGGAACGGTACGATCCGGAGACCCAGGTCATTCGCACCCAGACCAAGAACGAGGAAAACAACGACACCGTGACCAGTTCGCCGGTGATGCCCGTGGGTGTGAGTGCCAACACCGCCACCGAAACCAACGCCACCACGGCGGCCGCCACCCCCGTCACCAACACACGCAACCGAAAGACCACCACCACGGTGGAATACGAGTTGGGCCGGACGGTGAGCAGCCTGACGCAACTGGCCGGCGGGATCAAACGGCTTTCGGCGGCCGTCACCGTGGCGGCGCGCGTGGAGGGTACGGGGGCGGAACGGAAGGTGGTGCCGCGTTCGCCCGAGGAACTCGAGAAAATCCGGCGGCTGGTTGCGGGGGCGCTCGGCATTCAACTGGGCCCGGAGAACACGCGCGGCGACAGCCTCACCGTGGAGGAGCTGCCCTTTGAGGACCCGATCGGTCGCGAACTGGTCCGGGAACTGGAACGGCAGCAGAGGTGGGAGTTTTGGACTTCACTGGCGCGGCAGCTGGGCTATCCGCTTCTGGCGGTGGCGGCGGTGGTGTTGTTGTGGCGCATGTTGCAGAGGTCGTCGTCCGCTCCCGACATTCCGCTGGGGGTGCCGGTGGGTCAGTTGCTGGCCCACGGCAACGGCCACGGTAACGGCCACGGCAACGGCCGTCCCCGTCGTGAGCCGCTGCCCGTCTCCGGTGCGGGTTCCGGGGCCGGCGAGGAAACGCCGGACCTGGTGACGCTGGAAGTATTGAACCGGTTGGCGCGCGAGAATCCCGTCAACCTTGGCCAGGCCCTGCGCGATTGGATGAACAAGGGCCGGCCGCAGGAGTGAAGTGTCATGCCTGACCCCGCTGCAACATCGGCGCCCGCAGCAAACGCCACCCAGAGCGAGGGGATGACCCGGCTGCAGAAGCTGGCGGCCCTGTTGGTGATGATGGGGCCGGACAATGCCGCGGCGATTCTCCGGCAGTTCCCGCCGCGCGAGGTGGAGGCGATCACGCGGGAGATGGTGCGGTTCACGCTCATCACCCGCGAACAGCAGGAAGCGATTTTGCGGGAGCTGACGCCGGTGATTCTGACGGCGGCCACGGCCGTGACCGCCGGGGTGGAGACCGCGCGGGCGACGTTGGAGAAGGCGCTGGGGTCGTTCAAGGCCAGCGACATTCTTGGCCGCATTGCGCCGAGCCGGCCGGTGCCGGCGGCCATGCAGGATCTGACGGAGATGGACCCGCGGAACGTGGCCAACCTCATCCGGGACGAGCATCCGCAGACGATTGCCTTTGTCATCAGTCATCTGCCCCCGGAAAAGGCGGCGCAGGTGGTGAATCTGCTCCGGCCCGAGCAGCGCGACCAGGTCATTGAACGGTTGGCGATGCTGGCCCCCACGCCGGTCGAGGTGACCGAGAAGGTGGCCGAGGTGATCAACGCCAAGCTGGGCGTCAAACAGACGCGGGCCCTCACCCAGACCGGCGGCGTGACCACGGCGGCGGACATCCTCAACGCCATGGACAAGGAGGTCAGCCGCAGCCTGTTGGCCAGCCTGGAGGAGCGCAATCCCGACCTGTGCATGGCCATCCGGAAGAAAATGTTCACCTTCGAGGATCTGCGCCGGCTGGACAACCAGGCCATCCAGCGGATCCTGCGCGAAATCGAGATGCGGGATCTGGTGTTGGCGCTCAAGAAGGCCAGCGAACCGCTCAAACAACTGATCCTCTCCAACATCTCCCGGCGCGCGGCCGAGACGGTGCGCGAGGAAATGGCCTTCCTCGGTCATGTCAAGCTGCGGGACATCGAGGCCGCCCAGTTCCGCATCATCGATGTGGTGCGGAAGCTCGAGGCCGAGGGGGAGATCGACCTGGACGTTGAGAACACGCCCGAAGATGTCGTGGTCTGAGACCATTCGTTTGGATCGTCCGTTGCGCGGGGTGCGGCTGATCACCGGCCGGCCGCCGGGGCCGGACTGGCCGGCGGTCTGGGCGGGGGAACTTCGCCGCGCCCGGGAGGAGGGCCGGCGCGAGGGGGAACGGGCCCTGAGCGAGCAGCTCATCCGGCAACGAAACGAACTGGCCGAGATGCAACGCGGCGTTTTGGACGCGTTGCGGCGGGCGGTGCCGGAGGTGTTGCGGCAGGCCGAGTCCATGCTGATCCCGCTGGCCCTGGAAGCGGCGCGGCGGATTGTGGCCGAGGTCCCCATTGACGCGGCCCTGGTGGAACGGGTGGTGCGCGAGGCGCTGCGTCAGGCCGGGGACACGGCCGAGGTGACGGTCCGGCTGCATCCGGAGGATCTGGCCCTGTTACGGCAGCACGGGTCCTCCCTGCTGGAAGGGTCGGCCGGGTCGGCACCCCTGCGGTTTGTGGCCTCGGAGGAGGTCGGCCGTGGCGGGTGCGTGGTCCAGACGCGGTTCGGTCTGATTGACGCGCGGCGCGAGACGAAGCTCGAACAACTCCGGCAAACGTTGTTGACATGAACCCGACGCACTGTCGTCCCCGATCCCTGGAACGTGCCCTGGCGCGGGTGCGGGAGGCGCGCCTGACCGAGACGAGCGGGCGCGTGGTGCAGTTGATCGGATTGGTGATCGAGTCGGAAGGGCCGCTGGCCGCGGTGGGCGAGGTGTGTCGGATCCTTTCGCCACGCCAGCGGGAGGAGACCCTGGCGGAGGTGGTGGGTTTTCGGGATCATCACCTGCTGTTGATGCCGCTGGGGGAGATTCACGGCATTCATCCGGGGTGCGAAGTGGTAGCCACCGGGGTCTCCTTGCGGGTGCCGGTCGGGCCGGCGCTGCAGGGGCGCGTGATTGATGGCCTGGGTCGGCCGCTGGACGGTCTGGGACCCGTGGAGGCCGAGGCACTGGTGCCGGTGCAGCTGCCGCCGCCGCATCCGCTGCGGCGTCAACGGATCCGACAGCCCTTTTGCACCGGGATCAAGGCCCTGGACACCTTTGTGCCCCTGGGCCGGGGCCAGCGTCTGGGGATTTTTGCGGGCAGCGGCGTGGGCAAGTCCACGCTGTTGGGCATGATCGCAGCGCATGCCGAGGCGGACGTCAACGTGATTGCATTGATCGGCGAGCGGGGCCGCGAGGTGCGGGAGTTTCTGGAGCGCGATCTGGGCGAGGCGGGGCGGCGAAAGTCGGTGGTGGTGGTGGCGACGTCGAACGAACCGGCGTTGCACCGGGTGAAGGGGGCGTTTCTGGCCATGGCGATTGCGGAGCATTTCCGGGACCGCGGCATGAACGTGCTGCTGATGATGGATTCGGTAACGCGATTTGCCATGGCCCAGCGGGAGATCGGGTTGGCGGTGGGCGAACCGCCGGCCACCCGCGGGTACACGCCCTCGGTGTTTTCGTTGCTGCCGCAGTTGTTGGAGCGCGCCGGGGCCGGCGAACAGGGCACGATCACCGGCCTGTTCACCGTGCTGGTCGAGGCCGACGACATGAACGATCCGATTGCGGATGCGGTGCGCTCGATTCTGGACGGGCACGTGGTGTTGAGCCGGGAGCTGGCCACGCAGAACCATTATCCGGCCATTGACGTGCTGGAGAGTGTGAGCCGGCTCAACCGCGATTTGCTCAGCCGGGAGCAACTGGAACTGACGGCCGCCGCCCGCGATCTCATGGCCACGTACCGCCGGAACCAGGACTTGATCCAGATCGGGGCCTATCCGGCGGGGACGAATCCGGTGATTGACCGTGCGATTGCGCTGCACGAGCCGCTGCGGCGGTTCCTGCGTCAGTCGGTGGACGAAGGGTTCACGCTGGAACAGAGCTGGTCGCTGTTGCGCGAGGTGTTGGCCACGGTGCCCGGGCCAACGGCTCCGGGGACCGCGTCGGTGGGGGCTCCGGCGGCCGTACCGGGCGCGGGGCCCGGGCGGCCGGCGTCGGGCGGGTCTGATCGGCTGCTGCCGTTTGCTTCATGAAACGGTTTCGGTTCAGTCTGCATGCCCTGTGGGTGTTGCGCGGCCAGCAGGAGGAACTGGCCCGGCGCAGGTTTGCCGGGGCCCTGCGTGCGGTGGAGGCGGCGATGGCCGCGGTGCGGCAGGCGCGTGCGCGGCTGACGGAGGCGACGGAGGCCTTTCAGGCCCGCGTGGCCGACGGCCTGAGTGCGGCTGCGTGGCAGCAGGAACGCGCCTGGTTGCAGCAGTTGGAGGAAATTTTGCATCACCGGGTCCAGGTCTGGCAGGCGGCCTGCCGGGCGTGCGACGCGGCGCGGGACCAATGGATGCGCGCCCGTCAACAACGGGAAACGCTGGATCGGTACCGGGCCCGTCAGTGGCAGGCCTGGCAACTGGCGTGGCTCCGATGGGAACAAAAGGAACTGGATGAGCTGGCCCGGCGCCGTCCCGGTTTGGCCGGGTCGGGATCGCTGTCCGGTCCACAAACTTTGACACGACAGCCATGACGCGCCTATTGCAAGCTCCCTGGGTGGCGGCCCTGGTGGGCGGCCTGTTGTATTGGGCGGTGACGGTTGCATTGCTCACGCGGGTCCATCTCGGCACAACGGCCGGGCCGGTGGCCGTGGGGGTTCGAAAACCGCGACCGGCGGACGACCTGCCCTCCTGGCGGTTTCGGAATCCCGAGTTAAACCAGTGGATTGCCGAGCTGCAACGCGAGCGGGAGGCGCTGGCGCTGCAGCGGGAGCAGCTGCGGGAGCTGGAGATGCGTCTGGCGGCCGAGCGCCAGGAACTTTCGGTGATTACCCAGACGGTGGCCCGGCTGCAGGCTGAATTCGACCGCAATGTGATCCGCTTGCAGGAATCGCAGGTGGAACAGTTCCGGCGACAGGCCAGGCTGCTGACGGGCATGTCGCTGGACGGTCAGCTGGCGTTGATCGCGGAGATGCGCGACGACGATGTGGTGCGGCTCTTCGCCCTGATGAAGAACGATGACGTGAGCCAGTTGCTGGATGCGATGAGCAAGGCCGGTCCCGCTGAGGCACGCCGCGCGTTGTTGATCGTGGAAAAGATGCGGCGGCTGTTGCCCCCCGAGGCCACCAACACCACTGCACGGGTTGCCCAACCGGCGCCATGAAATGTCTGTTACTTTCTCGGGCCGAATCCGTGCCGGCAGATCGACCGATGCTGCCGGGGCCGGGCACGGTTGAGGAGAGCACGGTGGAACCGGCCGCCTTCATGGATCTCTTGGCACCCCGACTGGCTTTGCGACCGGCGCGGGTCGCCGACCGGGATGCGATCCAAGGGCAGGTCGAGCCGCAGGACGTCCGGAGGCCCGATCGGCCCTCGGCCCAGGACCAGGGGCTTGAAGCTGCTGCAACGGCCCTGTGTTTGGTGATTCCGCCGATGGCCCCGTGCGATGGCGCCGCCCCACCGGCGAGTGTTCCTGCGGGTGCGGACCCTGCCGTGGTGGCTCTGCCGCCGGACGGAAGTGCGGTGGCCGAATCGGAGTCGATGGGTCTGTCCCTGGTCGGGCCGGACGTGACAGCGCAGTGGACTGTTGGGTTCCAACAATCCGGCACCTGTGCGGGTGCGGATGGGTCGCCCAAACAGGTCAGCGACGCGGTGCCCGATGGGTTGACGGGGCTCCCGAACCCTGCGGAGATGCATGCTTTTAAAGCCCCCGGGGTTCTTGCAACCCGTCAGGGCTTTTCGGTTCCCGAACAGGAGGACCAGAACCGACCGGCTGCGCCGGCTGGAAGCGTTGTGGCGACACCCCCCGATGGCTCGGCCCGTGAGGGTTTGGTGGACAAAAACGCGTCGGGGGCGGTGTCCGCACTTGTGTCTCCAGACGGGGGAGCACGCGGGCGGTCCGCCGATTCGGAAGGGCAGGCGCGCGCGGATGGGGCACCGTCTGAAGGTGGGGAACAAGATTTTCCTGCCATGACCGCCGGGAAGGCGGAAGGTTCTTCCGGCGCAACCGCGGTGGCGGCGCTGGAATTCGAACAGAGGGACGGAACGGTTGGCGCTTCCGGCTCTGGCACAGACCATGCTCCGCAAGGAATTGCCATGAACAACGCCGCGCAAACGACCAAGGATACCGGGCTGAGCCAGCAGAATTTGCCGGCCCATGGCGATTCACTGCAACCCGTGTCCCAAGCAACGGCCGCCACGGGTGCGGAGGCGGCAAATCCGCCGCGGAACTCGGCCGCGATGGTGCAGCTGTTGTTCCATGCGTTGGAGCGGACGGAGGACATTGTTCAGCTTCATGCCACCCGGTTGCGCGAATCCGGCACCGATCAGTTGCATGTGGTAATCAAGCCCGGGGCGGGCGTGCAGTTGTCCATGACCCTGAGGCAGGAGGGTGACCGCGTGCAGGCCGAGGTGTGGATGCATCGCGGGGACCTGGAGTTTTTCCAGCGGCATTGGCACGAGTTGCAGCAGCGTTGTGAAGCGCGGGGGATTCAGTTGGGCGATTTGCAGCGGCACCCGGATTACCAGTCCCAGCAACAACGTCAGGGCTACCGGCCGCCTGCGGGTGATTGGGCGGATCCGTTGGTGGCCGGAGCGTACGCTGAGTTTGCCCTGGCCGGTTCCCTGACGGAGCCGCCCGGCCGACGGGCCCTTCGGACGGCGCGGTACCGGGGTTGGGAGACCTGGGCCTGAGGGTTTCTGGACGGAGGCGTGCCATGAGTGTGACTGCCAGTAGTGCCATCACGAGTGCGGTCGTTGCGGGTGCGGAAACCGGCGCGCGTGTGCCGGCCAAGACGCTGTCACAGGAGGATTTTCTCAAGATTCTGGTGACGCAGATCACGAGCCAGAATCCGCTGCAGCCGAATGCCGATCTCAGTTCCATCACCCAGATGGCGCAGTTTACGGCCCTGGAGCAGGTGCGGCAGATGCAGGAGATGATGCAGCGGCTGGGTGATGCGCAGCAGCGGATGCAGGCGGCGGCCCTGCTGGGCCGGTCGGTCGCGTTTGAATCGGAGACCCTGGGCCGTGTGGAGGGGGTGGTGGAGGCGGTGGCTTTCGACGCGGACGGTCCGCAGCTCCTGGTGAACGGGCAATTGTATCCGCTCTGGCAGGTTTCGTCCCTGATGACATCTGCGATGGTCTAACCTTCCAACCTTCCACGATCTATGTTGCGATCCCTCAACTCCGGCATTAGCGCGCTCCAGCAGTTCCAGGAACGGATGGACGTGATTGGCAACAACATTGCCAACGTGAACACCACGGGGTTCAAGAGCGCCCGCGTGGATTTTGCCGATGCCTTCAGTCAGACGCTGGGCAACACCGGCGGCAGTCTGTTGCAGATCGGCACGGGGGTGGCCACCAGTGCCATTCGAAACCAGTTTACCCAGGGGGCGATCGCCCGCACTGGGACGCTGACGGACCTGGCCATCTCCGGCCAGGGTTTCTTTGTGGTGCGCAACGCCGAGACCAATGCGCAGTATCTGACCCGCGACGGCAGTTTCCAGCTGGACGCCAACGGGTACCTGGTCACGGCCACGGGGTTGCGGTTGCAGGGGTATGCGGATGCGGGCCTGACGACGCTGGGGGATCTGCGGATTGACAACACGGGTGCGCCGGGCGGCAGCACGGCCGGTGTGGCCTCGTTCACCATCGACACGGACGGTTACATCCGCGTGCGTTTGTCGGACGGCACCGAGTTCATCCGCGGCCAGGTGCTGCTGCAGAACGTGCAGAATCCGCATGCGCTGGCCAAGGAGGGGCAGAACCTGTACTCGAACATTGCGGCGGCCGGACCGCTGGCCCGGCCCGAACGGCCCAACACCAACGGCCTGGGCACGGTGATCAGCGGGGCGCTGGAACTTTCGAACGTGGATCTGGCGCAGGAGTTCTCGACGCTCATCACCACCCAGCGCGCCTTTCAAGCGGGTGCGCGCGTGGTGACGACCAGTGACGAGATCCTGGCCGAGCTGGTGAACCTCAAACGTTGATCGGGCCATGGCGGAGCGAACCGAAGGGATGCCGGAGGCGGCAGGCGCCGGTGAAGAGACGGCGCGGTCGGCGGCCACGGGCGGCGGCGGGTTGCAAGCCTGGCTGCCGCTGATCGTGGTTGTGGTTTTGATGCCGGTGCTGGCGTGGGCCATGACCAGCTACGTGTTGGTGCCGCAACTGCAGAAGAAGCTGGGCCTGGCGCCCGCGGCGGAGCAGACCGAGTCGCAGGGCCCGAAGAAGGAGGGCCCGCGCGAGAGCGTGCAGATGAACAAGCTGCTGGTCAACGTGGCCGGCACGATGGGGTCGCGGTACCTGTTGGTCAGTCTGTCGGCCGTGAGTCGGCATCCGAAGTTTCGCGAGAAGATGCAGGAGCACGACGCGCAATTGCGGGATGTGGCCTGCGGGATTCTGGCCACGAAGACCCTGGCGGATCTGGAGAAACCCGGCGCACGCAACCTGGTCCGCACGGAATTGATCAACGCGTTCAACAACGTGCTGGGCGAGGCGATGGTGGAGGAGATTTACCTGACGGAGTTTGCCATCCAGTAACCCCCGAACGGGTGCGGCAGCATGGCTGACCACGGTCCAGATGCGGTGATTCCCGGGCCTTCGGACGCGGACGAGGCGGTTCCGGTGCTGACCTCGCGCGGGCAGCGCACGGTGGTGTCGAAGGGCCGGCTGCGGCCGTACGATTTCCGCCAGTCGGGCTTTCTGGCTCCCAGCGAACTGCGCCGGATCCGGCTGCGGCACGAGCAGTTTCTGCGTTCGTTGTCGGCGCGGCTGGCGGTGTTGTTGCGGATCGAGTTCGGACTGCAACTCGAGCGCATCGGGATCGTGGGTTACCAGAAGTTTACCGAGGGACTGCCCCAGCCCACGCACATCACGCTGTTCAAGGTGGATCCGTTGAAGGGGGTGGGGTTGCTGGTGATTCCGCCCCGACTGGGTCTGGCGCTGGTGGACCGGTTGCTCGGCGGGATGGGGTTGCCGCCGGAGAGCGACCGTGAACTGAGCGAGATCGAGGTGGCGCTGCTGGATCAGATCCAGCAGTTGATGCTGCACGAGTGGTGTCTGCACTGGCCGGAGATGCGGGATTTGCGGCCGTTCATCCTGGGCCACGAGACCAACAGCCGGTTTTTGCAGACCTCGCCGCCGGAGGCGGCGGTGCTGGTGTTGAACTTGAAGGGCGGGCCCGGGGACTACCGGGAGAGTCTGCAGATGGCGTTTCCGTACGCCACGCTGGAGCCCCTGACGCGGCTGTTGGCGCCGCCGTTGGCGGATACGCCGGCCGGGCCTTCCTCGGCCCCCGAGGTGACCTGGAAGCCGGAGTTCGATGATCTGCCGGTGCCGGTGGCGCTGGAGTGGACCGGTTTGCAGATGACGGTGGGTGAGCTGGGCCGGTTGCGACCGGGCAGCATCCTGTTGTTGGACGGTCCGGCGGTACGTGTACAGCTGCGGCTCAATGGGATGCCACGCTTTGTGGGCCGGCCGGGGTTGCGCAACGGCCGGTGGGCTGTGGAACTAACCGCGCCGATTGCTTCGTGAGGGATTTGCCATGAGTGCCGCCGTTTCTCCTCAGAACCTGGATCTGGTCCTGGACGTGCCGGTGAACCTGAGCATCGAGCTGGGTTCCTGTCAGCTGCCGATGCGCGAGGTGCTGCAGCTTCAGGTGGGTTCGGTGGTGCAACTGGACAAACCGGCGGATGCTCCGGTGGACCTGCTGGTCAATGGCAAACTCATTGCGCGGGGCGAGGTGGTGGTGATCGAAGACCGGTTTGGCGTGAAGATCACCGAGGTCATCGGTGGGACGCAGCCGGCGTGACATCATCCGAGGCCAATCCGATGCGCAGGACATTCCATGGGGTGGGTCGGCTGGGGACGGCCCTGGTGTGGGTCGGGTGGGTTTGGTGCGCGGGGCTGGTCCGGGCAGCGGAAACCGCCGGGGAGGTTTCGACGGTTTCGTCCGTGGGGATGGCCCCTCCGACGCCGTTCCCCGATCCGGGTGCGGCCCTGTTGCGGGTGATGGTGGCGCTGGCGGTGGTATTGGCGGTTTTTGGTGCCGGCGTCTGGCTTTGGCGGAACTGGCAGCGGATGCTGCTGCGGGGGAACGAGCCGCGGTTGCGGATCCTGGAGGCGCGTCCGCTGGGCGGCCGCCAGACGCTGTATGTGTTGGCGTATGAGCAGGAGCGGTTGTTGGTGGCGGCGACGCCGCAGGGTGTGCAGTTGCTGACGCATTTGCCCCCGGGGCCGGAACCGTCCGGTGCGGATGCCGCCGCGGAACCGGTCCGGGACGGGCCCCCCGCCCGGGGGGTGCCCCTGCCGTTTGCCGGTGTCCTCCGAAGGGTGCTGCATTCCCGACCATGACCCTGGCAGGCAAGAGCGCGGTCCGCGGGATGGATTCGGGCGCGGGCGCGGTGGGGCGGACCCGCCGGGGCTGGCTCTGGTTGTTTGCAGGTCTCTGGCTGGTGGGGGCGCTCGGTGCGGGGGCGCAGTCGACCAATCTGGTCACGGGGTTCGGTCCCATCCAGATCACCGTGGGGACGGACAACGCGCCGCAGGACGTGGATGTGGCGCTGAAGGTTCTGCTGGTGATCACGCTGTTGTCGCTGGCACCGGCGATTCTGCTCCTGATGACGTGCTTCACCCGGGTGGTGATTGTGCTGTCGTTTGTGCGGACGGCGCTGCAGTTGCAGGGGACACCGGCCAACCAGATCATCGTGGGGCTGTCCCTGTTCATCACGTGGTTCGTGATGGCGCCGGTGTGGGAACGGATTCATGACGAGGCCCTGGCACCGTATCAGGCCCGGCAGATCACGGCCGAACAGGCGCTGGACCGGACCGCGGTGCATTTGCGCACGTTCATGCTGCGGCAGACGCGGCCGAGGGACCTGGAACTCTTCATGACCATGGCCCGCCTGGGGCCGACCGAGCCGGAGCGCCTGCCGTTGCGTGTGGTGATTCCGGCCTATGTGTTGAGCGAGTTGCGGACGGCGTTTCAAATGGGGTTCCTGATCTTCGTGCCCTTCATCCTGATTGATCTGGTCGTGGCGACGGTGCTGATGAGCATGGGCATGATGATGATGCCGCCGATGATGATCTCGCTGCCGCTGAAACTGCTGTTGTTCGTGCTGGTGGACGGTTGGACGCTGGTGGTTCAGTCCCTGGTGCGGAGCCTGGGTCTGTGAGGTGCGCCATGAATCCCGAATTTGCGATTGAACTGTTGCGGAACCTGATATTTCAGGCGCTGCTGCTGGCGGCGCCGGTGTTGCTGGCGGCGATGATGGTGGGGCTGGCGGTGAGCCTGTTCCAGGCGGTCACGACCATCCATGAACATTCCCTGACGTTTGTGCCCAAGGCACTGGCCGTGGTGGGGGTGCTGCTGCTGCTGTCGCCGTGGATGGTCCGGACGTTGGTCGATTTCACCACGGCCGTGATCGAGCGGATGCCGGAGATGACGCTCTGAGGGCATGGGCACGACGCTCGAGATCCAGGCGGTCAACCTGATGCTGGTGTTTTTGCGGGTGGGGGCGTTTTTGCAGGTACTGCCCTTTTTTTCGGCGATTCATTTTCCGGGGATTTTGCGGGTGGCGATGGCCGCGTTTGTGGCGTTGTTTTTGGGGCCGTTGCTGCCCCCGCTGGAATTGGGGCCGCTCGGTTTGGGGGACTGGATCCTGTTGATGGCGACGGAGGTTTGTGTGGGATTGATCCTGGGGTTTGTGGCGCGGATGGTGTTTTACGCGGTGGACCTGGCGGCGCATTTGATCGGACTGGAGACGGGGTTGAACGTGGGGGCGTTGCTGGATCCGGTGCACCGGGAGGCCACGGGTGCCCCCGGCATGATTCTGTTTTTTCTGGCGGCGGTGGTGATGCTGACCCTGGATTTGCACCACTGGATGCTGGCGGGTTTCTGGCGGACGTACAGTGTGTTGCCGGTGGGGGGTGTGGGTTTGAGTCCGGCGTTGTTTGAGGCGGTGGTGCGTCATTCGGC
Organism: Limisphaera ngatamarikiensis; assembly: GCF_011044775.1. Lineage (NCBI taxonomy): Bacteria > Pseudomonadati > Verrucomicrobiota > Verrucomicrobiia > Limisphaerales > Limisphaeraceae > Limisphaera > Limisphaera ngatamarikiensis. Next base: position 142,882 of record NZ_JAAKYA010000004.1, read on the forward strand.
GCTGATTTTTCAGGTGGCCATCCAGATGGCAGCGCCGGTGATTGCGGTATCGTTTGTGATCATGGTCGTGTTCAGCCTGTTCAGCCGCGCCGTACCGCAGATGAACGTGTTTGCCGAGAGCTTCGCCTTTCGGATTGCGGGTGGTTTGCTGGTGCTGGCCCTGACGCTGCATCTGACGGCGCAGTACGTGCTGAACTACCTGCATCGGCTGCCGGATGACCTGTTGGTGGTGGCCCGGTTGTTGCACGGCGGCTGAGCCGGGCGGGACCGGTGGATTGAATCCCCGATGGCCGAGTACACGGGCGAAAAGACCGAGCAACCGACACCGCGTCGGTTGGAAGAGGCGATGAAACGCGGGCAGATTGCCCGCAGCGCCGAGTTGCAGACGGCGTTTGTCCTTTTGGGGGGCGGTTTGGCCCTGAGTTTTGCCGGGCGCGAGGTGTGGGGGCGGCTGGTCAACACCGCGGCCGGTGTACTGGGCCATCTTCATGACACTCCGGTGAGCGCCAGTGCCCTGCCCGGGCTTGCCCTGGGCGGTTGCTGGGTATTGTTGCAGTGTGCCGCCCCGTTGGTGTTGGGGGCCCTGTTGGGCGGACTCCTGGCGGGCGCCATCCAGAACCGGTTCAACACGGCGTCGGAAGCCCTCACCCCGGACTGGGGGCGGCTCAACCCGGTGCGCGGTCTCCAGCGCATCTTTTCGTTGCGGCAACTGCCGGTGACCGGGCTGGCGCTGGTGAAGTTTGCGGTGATCCTGGGGCTGACGATCAACGAGATCCGGTCGGTGCTCGGCGATCCGATCTTTGCCACTTCGGTGAGTGTGGGGAGGATGGCGGGCTTTCTGGGCGAGACGGCCCTGCGGCTGCTGTTGCGCATTGCGGTGGTGTTGCTGGCCCTGGCGGTGGCGGATTATGCGTACCAGGCCTGGCGCACGCATCGGGACTTGATGATGACGCGGGAGGAACTCAAGGAGGAACTGAAACACACCGAGGGCAATCCGCTGGTCAAGGCGGCGCGGCGCCGGCGCCGGACGCTGTCCCGGGCCCAGCAACATGCCATGGTGCCCCGGGCCGACGTGGTGGTGACGAACCCGACCCATGTGGCGGTGGCGTTACGGTACGATCGGCGGACGATGCGCGCGCCGCGGGTGGTGGCCAAGGGCATCCGCCTGCAGGCCCTTCAGATTCGTGAGATCGCCCGTCAACATCATGTGCCGATTGTGGAAAATCCGCCGCTGGCGCGCCTTCTGTACAAGCACACGCCCGTGGGCGGCGAGATTCCGACCTCGTTGTATGCTGCGGTGGCGGAGGTGTTGGCGTGGGTGTACCGCATCAACCGCTACCGTTACTATGCTGAGGAACAGGCGGCCGCGGCAGCTCCGACCGGTGAATCCCATCCGGTTGGGTCGTGAGGGTTCGCAGGGTGGATCGGGGGGTGTCCCGGTCCGTTACAGGCCCGGGTTCGCACCGGATTGATTCCCGCTCCGGGCACCCGGATTGCGCGGTGCCGGGCTGCTGCACGGGTTCCGGGATGGTTGGCCGGGAAAGGGGTGTGCTCGGGGACCGGGTGGGACGTGCTTTTCGATTGTGTCCGGCCGGTGCGTGACTTCATGGTGGGACCATGCTGACTTTGGAGCATCTGGCGTCGCTGGTGGAACGGTACGGCGACGCGTTGCAGGCCCGGGTGCAACCCATGTCCCTGGGCGGGCGGGAACTGCCATTTGGCCGGCGCCCTGTGTTGATGGGGGTCATCAATTTGTCGCCGGACTCGTGGTATCGGGAGAGCGTCTGTCTCAACACGGAGACTGCGGTTCGGCGGGGCCGGGTGTTGCAGGCGCAGGGGGCGGATCTTGTGGACGTGGGGGCCGAATCGACCCTGGCCCACGCGGCGCGTGTGGAGGATGCGCTGCAGCAGAGCCGGCTTTGTCCGGTGGTGCGCGAACTGGCGGCGGCGGGCGTTTTGGTTTCGGTGGAGACCTATTCGGCCGCGGTGGCGCAGGCGGTTTTGGAGGCGGGCGCGCGGGTGATCAACCTGACCGGGACGGCGGAGGCCGACGCGGTGTATGATTTGGTGGCGGCGCACGATGCCGGCCTGATCCTTTGTTATGTCCAGGGAGCGCATGTGCGGGCAGTGGGCGATTTCGATTTCGGCGCCGACGTGGTGGGGCGGATGACCGATTGGTTTGGGCGGGAATTGGACCGGGCGCGCCAGCGCGGGGTGGAGAAGGTGATCCTCGATCCGGGCCTGGGGTTTTATTATCGAAACCTGCAGGACAGTGCCCGGCGGGTCCGCCATCAGATGGAGGTGTTTTTGCAGACGTTCCGACTACGGACGCTGGGTTGTCCGGTCTGCCATGCCCTGCCCCATGCTTTTGAGTATTTTGGCGAGGAGGTGCGCTGCGCCGAACCGTTTTTTGCCGTGCTGGCGGCACTGGGCCGGACGGATTTGTTTCGGACCCACGAAGTGCCCCGCGTGCGGGCCGTGTTGGAGACGTTGCAGGTTTATTGAGGCTGGGGTCGGGCCCGGGGTGGACGCACGGGTTTTCCCGTCCTCCGGTGCAGGGAATCGGAGGCGTGGCCGGTGGGGCCGGAGGAGTGCTATATTGCCGGGGTTGGGGTGCGTGGGCCAGGGCGCGGGAAGGGGTACCCGGGCCGGGCAACTGCCGAAGAACACGCCGGGAGATTTTGAATGGCAGCGAGCATTCATCCGACACTGGCGGGGCATTTGGCGGAGGCGATGCGGTTGCTGCGGCGCCGGCTGCGCCGGCGGTTGGAACGCATCCGGCGCAGACCGGATCCGGAGAGGGTTCATCAACTGCGGGTGGAAGCCCGGCGGGCGCTGGCTTTGGTGGACCTGGTGCGGGGGGCCGGCCTGACCCGGGGGACACGGAAACTGCGGAGGTGGTTGAAGGGGCAACTGGATGCCTTTGACGAGGTCCGGGACCTGCACATCTGCGGGCAGCGCGTGCGGCAGTGGCTGGGTGATGAACCCGAAAGCGAGCGGCTGGCGGGATTTTGGGCGGAGGAGGAGCGGCGGTTGGCCGACGAGATGGTGCGTGGATTGGACCCGGCGGAGGTTCGGCGGCGGGAGAAGCGGTTGAAGAAGTTGCAGAAGCGGCTGAAGAAGGCGGCAGCGGAGGGGTCGGAGGAGCCGGTGTCCGTTGCCGCGGTGCGGGTGTTGGAACCGTTGTTTGTGCGTGTGGAGCAGCGTGCGCGTCATGTGAAGACACCGGCGGGGATTCACCGGTTGCGGGTTGCGTTCAAGCGATATCGGTACGCGTGCGAGACGCTGGCATCGTTTCTGCCCGGGCTGTCGGCGCCGGTGCTTGCAGGCATGCGGGACTTTCACGGGTTGATGGGGGAACTTCAGGATTTGCAGGTTTTGCGGGCGGCTTTGAGGCGGGACGGCCCGCGGTTGGGGATTGGGCGGGCGCGACTGCGTGCGCTTCAGGGGCTTTTGGCGCGGCGGGAAGGCGCGTTGCTGGGGCGATGTCAGGTCGGGGCGCGCCGGCTGGGACGGTGGCGTCCATCCGGGCTGGCGCGGCGGCGCGCCCGGTGACATGCTCTGGCTTGTGAAACTGTACCTGTTGCGTCATGGCGAGGCGGAGGACGTTGGAGCCACGGCCTCCGGCTCGGATGCGGAACGGGCCCTGACGGTGAAGGGACGTCGCCGGGTCCGGTCACTGGCTCATGCACTGCGGCAGCGGAAGGTTTCCTGTGACCTTGTGTGGAGCAGTCCGTTGCGGCGGGCCCTGCAGACGGCCGAGATCATGATTCGCGGGCTTCGATTGGCGCGACAGCCCGTGGTGATGGATTGCCTGGCGCCGGACCGGACCCCGCGGGAGGTGGTGGCGGAGTTGCAGACGCTGCGTCCGGTGCCGGACGCCGTGATGCTGGTGGGGCATGAACCGTTGTTGGGTCGGTTGGCGGCCCTGTTGTGCACGGGCGATCCGGAGGGACTGGAGATTGAGCTGAAGAAGAGCGGGTTGATCCGGTTGGAAGTGGAGAAGCTCCGGTTGGGGCGGTGTGCGACACTGGAGTGGGTGATTTCGCCACGTTGGTTTGCTGCGGACTGAGGTGTGCGCGCGCCCGGGGCGGTCCGCGGGCGGGCCCCATCAGGGTTGGGGTGCCGGGGTGATCAGACGGTAGAACCTTGTGCCGTGAGTGCCGGGCTCGGGCTCGATCTCCACGACGCGCCGGGCCGGGTCGGCGGGGATTTGGTGGATGGTTTGCCAGTGGCCGGAAGTCAGGTCCTCGGTGGCCAGAACTGCGTAGGAGCGATGTGGCTGGGCGGTGAAGCGGAGGCGGAGCCGGCCCGGAGGCGCAGGGTGGAGTAGCTGGAGTTCGAGGCGGCTGTCGGGATCGGACGGATCGGTGCCGGCGCGGTACTCCTCGCGGTTGGAATGGCCATCACCGTCGCTGTCGAGGGTGGCGTCTGCCGGGTTGTTGCGGTCCAGGCCGTGCTGCCATTCGAACCAGTCCGGGATGCCGTCTGCGTCGGAATCGGTGGCGGGTGCGGTGTTGGGCCGGCCGGGTGTGGGCGGGCCGGCCGCCCAATGCAAGGGTTCGTTGCCGAACAGCCAGGGTTCGACTTTTTGGAGTGAATGGCCGGATCCGTCTGCGCTGGTGGGCCAGGGCGGTTCATCGTCGTAGCTGACGCGGTCCACCCGTACGTAGGGGACGAAACCGGGTTGGGGGCTGTCGGAGCCTTCGGGCCGGTCGGGAGCCAGCAGCGTGAGGGTTTCGCCGGCGTTGTCGAGGGCGCCCTCGAAGGGGCCAATCAGCGGGACGGTGTTGGGGATGTTGAACCTGCTGCGCAGGGCCGCCGCGCGTGTGGGATCGGCGTCCGGATCGAATCCGGTGACGATGAGGAACCCGCCCGGGGGCAGGACGGTTCCCGGTGGGAACGTGAACGAGACGGCGTCAGCGAGTTTCCAACGGTTGGTGGGGTGGGCCGGGTCGAACAGTGGGACAGGGGAGGGACCGAAGTTGTGGAGTTCGATCCATTCGTCAGTGTCGTCGGGGCCGCCCGAGGGATGGTAATGGATTTCGGAGAGGACGACCGGGCCGATGCCGGGTGGGGCGTTGGGGGCACCGCGACCGGTTCGGAACTGCTCCAACGAGACGGGCTGTTCCACCCCGAAGGTTGGCCGTTCCAGTGGAGCGAAGTCGGGACCCGAGCTGGTTTCGACGCGGCCGAAGGCCTGTCCGTTGAAGGAGGCGCCCCATACGGCCCGGTCGCGGTACCCGGTTTCCTGTTCATTACGGATTTCGGTGAGCCAGAGTATCTCGCCACGGGTTGAGCTGAGGGCGAAGGCGCGGTTGCCGGCTTGCGGCTGGTTGAACTGGGCCTCGTAGACCACCAGGAACCCGCCGGGCGGGATGACGGTTCCGGGCGGGAACCGATATTTCCAGCGGTCGCGTTCGTCATTGCTGAGGGCCCAGCCGCTGATGTCCACGGGTTGATCGCTGCGATTGTGGAGTTCGATGGCGTCTTCCCGCGGGGGATCGGTGTGGGCGAGGACCTCGTGGATGACCACGTTGGTGAGGGGACGGTAATTGCTTGCGCCGGGCGTGGGGGTGAGGGTGAATTCGCCGAAGTTGGGTGCGCCGTCGGGGATGCGTCCCTGGGAGACGCCCGGCCTGGCCGCGCCGAAGGCGACCTGGTCGAGCACTTCCCAGGAGTTGTTGTGGATCCGGTAGAGCACCAGCACTTCGCCGGTTTCCGCCAGTGCAAACGCTGCGTGATCGGGACCTGCGGTCGCGTCACCGTCGGCGACAAACCGCACGAAGTCGCGGGGTCCGATGAGGCTGAGCGGACCGATGCGGTGCCGCTCGCGGCCGGCCAGCGAAGGGTCGTCCGTGATCACCAGACCTTCCAGGCTTACGGGCAGGGTTCCGGTGTTGTAGATTTCGAACCAGTCCGGGCCACGGAGTGGTCGGGCCATCCATTCGTTGATACGGAGAGACGTCGGCGGGCCGAGGGTGGCGGGGCTGCTGTTGGCGGCACCGGGCGTGGGCTCGCTGAGCAGGGTGAACGTTTCTCCGGTCCGGCCGATGGAGAGGTCCGGCACCTGGAACCCGTAGGTGACGGCGTCCACGCGTCGGCCTGCCGTGTCCCAGAGGTAGACGGTTCCCGACTCGCCGGGTAATGGGCGGCCCAGGTTGAAGAACTCAGGGCCATGACTTGCCGGTGTTGCGGGATCGCACCAAACGACCAGATAGCCAAACGGGGGCAGGATCGTTCCCTGTGCGAAGGTCCACGGTGTGCGTTCGTTGGCTTGCAGGGTCAGTCGGAAGCCGGAGAGGTCCAGCGAGGTGCTGGTGGGGTTGTGGATTTCGATGAAATCAGCGATGCGGCCCTGGAAGTTTCGCGACCGGTTTCGGGCCAGGATTTCGTGGATGCGCGGGCCGCTGAGCGTGAGCCATTGGTTGCTGGCGGCCGGGGTGGGCACTGCGAGGGTGGTACAGGCATCGCCACCGTCGGGGACTCTACCGATGGAAAGGCCGGTTTGGTCGGAGGCGAACTCGACCTCGTCCAGGGTGCGCCCGGCCGGATCCTGCAGTGTCAGTTTGCCGGTGGCGGGGATGCGGAGGAGCAGGCGGTCGGGACGCGGCACGGTGGTCAAGCGGAGGAGGGCATGGCCGGACGGTGCCAGGTACGAGCGTGGCCACCATCGGGCTGCGAGGCCGTCCACCGCCACGGACAAGCCCTCGAGGGGGACGGGCAGGTCGGCGGAGCGGTTGAACAACTCGATCCAGCCGGGATCATCCGGTCCGGATCCGGGCATCCATTCGTTGAGTGCGAGCATTTGGGGGTCGGCCAAAATGGCCGGACGGTTGGGTGCGCCCGGTGTGGGTTCCACGAGTGTCCAACGGCCCTGCCACCGGCCCAGGGCGAAGTTGGGTACCTGCAGGCCGAAGACGACGCCGTCCACCCGGCTGGTTTGGGCGTTGTAGAGGAAGAGGGCATCGCCCTCGCGATCGAGGCCGAAGGGCGCGATCAGTTCGCCCGGTGCGGTACGGGGTGTGTTGCACCATACGATGAGGAACCCGCCGGCGGCGATGGTGGTGCCCGGTGGGAAAACGAATTTGCGGGGGTTGTTGTCGTCGGTGAGGCTCCAGCCGGAGATGTCTGCGGGCGCGGGGCCGGCGTTGTGGAGTTCGATCCAGTCGGGGAACGCGTTTGCGTGGGGGACGGCGCCTGCGTTGTCGGCCATGAGTTCATGGATTTGGATGGTTGGCGCGGGCGGGGTGGTGGGGGGTTGACCCGGTGTGCCGCCGGAGACGGTACTGGCCTGCCAGTTGAGCGGATCCCATGGATTGGCCCATGGATCGATGAGTTCGAGCGAGGGACCGTGTCCGTCGGGTTCGGTGGGCCAACCGTTTTCGTCGTCGTAAGTGACAGCGGCAAGGATGCGGCCTTTGGGGTCGCGCAGGACGATGGTTTCCCCGCCGTTGGCCAGGTTCCCGCCGTACCAGCCGAAAGGAGTTACACCCGGGTACCGTGCCAGCCAGGCGTTGGTGTCGGTGTTGGAGGCAAGCACCCAGCGTGCGCCGGGCGGGAGAACGCTGCCCGCGGGGAACCGGAAGGAGATGCCTCCGAACTCGCACCCGCTGAGGTCCACGGCGACGGTGCCGATGTTGGCCAGCTCGAGGAATTCCTCCGCGCTTCCGCCCTGCGGATTGTAATGCAGTTCGGTGATGCGCACGGGTGAATCCGGCGGGCCCACGCGGAAGCTGCGCTGGGCGATGGCGCTCCAGGTGGTGCCGACCAGAGAACGCGCGCGGATGGTGACGTCGCCGGTGAGACGGATGGGCCCGGTGTAGAGGATGGCCCAGGGTGCCACGGCGCCGGTGAATGGAAGACGCGGATCCAATCCGTTGGTGGTGTAGTAGATGTTGCCGGCCTGGTTGGTCAGCACCAGTTCGAACCCGCGGGGCACCCACGCCTGCGGGGTGTTGAACCCCGGCGCGTTGGTGAAGTGGTAGAGGCCCTGTTGTTGGAGTTGGCCGAGGTAGATGGGTGTACGCTGGCGGATCCACGCCTCCAGGTCGGGATTGAAGTTGGGCATCAGTACGGCCAGTTGTTCGCGCAGCTCCCGGAGTCGGGTCAGGATGTGTTCCAGGTCGAGGGCTCCGCCGGGCGAGAAGTGTTGGTGGATGCGATCGGCCCAGAGGAGTCGGAATTCGCCGCTGAGACGCAGGCGCTGGTAGAGCTGGGCGATTTCCGAGGAACCGGTGCTGGCCAGGCCGGAATCCCACGGGCCGGTTCCGTTCATGGTGAACGTGTTCAACGTGACGGCGCGGCCGCCGAAGCCCATGGCCCATTCGGCGTCCCACACCACGAAACGCCACGGACCTCCGGCGCGGTCGCGACCGGCCCGCCAGTTGTTGCCGGGCCAGTCTCCCGTGGCCGCCCAGGTATTGAGGATCAGGTAATCGACGAAATTGGTGAGGTCCAACCACCGTGCGATGTTGCTGTAGACGTTGGGGGCAGCGGGGGATTGTGTCCATACGTAGTTGACCAGCGCCTGGAAGTCTGTGCGGTCGCCATCCACCACGCCGCTGGGGCCGGCGGCCTGAGCCCAGGGGGGCCCGACCACGTCCCATTCCGCGCTACCGCCGAGGTGTTCCTGGAAGAATTCCTCGTGGACGCGTTCGCACGGGTTGTACCAGGGCGACGCGGTGTACGGCCGTCCGTTGAGGAAGACGATGGCCAGAGTGCCGTGCGAAGCGATCTGGCCCATGTCGGAGGACAGGCGCCGGGTCAATTCATCCCGCACGAAGGGGTTGTCCTGCTCGTTGAATCCGGCCCGCAGCACCAGTTGGTCGAAACGCTGGACCTGCGTGGTGGGGAAGAGTGGATATTCCAGTCGGCCGGGTCCGTAATCGCGGCGGAAATAGAGGCGGTAGGAGAACTTGCTGGTGGGGCGGAGGCGGGGTCGTTGGTAATCGCTGCCGTGGACGCGGATGCCGGCGTCGGCCTGGAACCCGCGGCCGTCGGCGGGTTCGATCCATTCCACCGACACGGGCCGTTCCCAGGCCAAGCCGTGTTGGGACGGGTTGTGATAGTCGCCCGGGGCGACCGGTTGCCAGGGGCCGCCGGCGTAAGTGCCGCCTTCGATGCCCAGGATACCCTTGGGACCATACAGGTGGTTGGACGCGGTGACCAGGGAGAGGGTCGGCAACGACCGCAGGGCCGGGGACAACCCGAAAAAGTAGCTGTGCGTAATGGTGCGCGAGGGGAGGTAACCGTCCTTGAAAGCCGCCGCGCGGAACAGGGTGGTTCGATCAATCCGCAACCGGCCCGGAAACCTCGGGCTGTCCCGTGTGGGTTCGCTTCCGTCGGTGGTGTAGCGGAATTCCACGTCCGGGGTTTCGCAGGATAGGATCAGGTCGAAGGGGATGTCGAAATGCCCGCGGCGCGCGTTCACGTGGACCGGTGCACAGACCCCGACGATGGGACTGGGTCCGTTGGGTGCGCCGGGGGTGGGTCGATCGTAATAACGCCATTGACCGTCGGGGGCCAGTCCGTAGCTGTAGTCGTTGCGTTGCTCGGGGTATTGATCGAAGCCGCTGACGCGGTTGTGGGGCGCGCCCGGCGGGTAGAGGCCGAGAGGTTCCCCGCCCAGCGCGAGCCGGAAGTTTGTGTGGAGGGGGCGGGACGGATCAGTGGGGCGGCGGTCCTTGCCGGAGGCAAACACGACCAGGTAACCGTTGGGCGGCAGGATCCGTTCCGGGAACACCCATCGCGCGGGCGCGGATCGGTCGTCGCTCAACGTCCAGCCGGCCAGGTTCACCGGCTCGGTGCCGGGGTTGTAGAGTTCGATCCAGTCCTGGAGGTCCCCGTCCTCGTCCGTCAGGCCGTTGGTGCGCACGGCACCGGCGAGGATTTCGGTGATCCACACCGGCGGCGTGGACATTGTCGGGTCGAGCGTGTACTGCCAGGCCCCTCCGGCGAAGGCGTTGGATGCGGCGGCGGCATCGGTGATGCCGTGGTTGGGTGCCCAGTCCACGGTGACCGTGGCGGGCCCGGGTGCGTCGAAGGCAAAGCGGTAGGTGTTTTCGCCGGAACTCGAAACCGATCGGGCGGGCCGGCCGTTGATGCGCAGGTCACCGGCGTCCACACCCCATACCGGTTCGCTGAAGGTCACCTCGATTTCTTCCAGGGTCCGAAGGGTCAGCCCCGGCGGGGGATGTACCCGGACCACGGTGGGCGGGATGGCGTCCGTGAATTCGTATTCCCATTCGGCGCCGGGGGCGTTTGCGTTGAACGGTAGCGGCGGTTCGGCCAGGTCGGTGATGCCATGGTTGGGCGACCATGACAGGTGCAGTGTGCCGTAGGGCGGTTGGGTCCAGCGGAACGTGTAGACCGCGCCCTGGCCGTGCACTTCCAGGGCCGGGACACCGTTCAACAGCAGGTCGTCTGCGTCCACGCCGGTCACCGGCTCCGAGAAAGTCACCTGGATGGAGTCCCAGACGGTGAGAAGCCCGGGTGCGGGTACGATGGCCAGGAGCACCGGCGGATTGGTGTCGAGCAGCACGGCCTCCAGTTGGGCGTCGAAGCCGAGGTCGGAACTGCCCAGCGACGTGTTGAACACCTGGACGGCCAGGACATTGGTTCCGACGCGGAGCAATCCGGGGGGCAGGTTCAGGGTGTAGGTTTCCCAGGGAACCGGTTCCGGGGCGTTTTGGGCGAGCGTGTTGATGGTGGGTTCGCCCGCGGGGACACGGACGCGCAGGACCTCCTGGCCGTTGATCCATGCGACGAACCCATCGTCCACAAACGCGCGCAGTCGCACCGTTTGCAGGGGTGGCACCTCCGACAGCACGAAGGGATGCCGCAAGAAGATGCAGCTGTAGCGTCCCTGCATGTCGGTCAACTGGGTGCCGCCGGTCTGGGGATCGCCGTACCAGAACGGTGCCGGTGCATTGCGGAAACCTGCCGCAACGTCGTCGAAGGCGGCCTGGCGCCATGCGGTGATGGGCGAGGAAGCCTCGTTGGTGCCGGCACGGAAACGCCATACGGATTGGGCCGGCACCCAGATTTGGGCCGCCGACAGGGTGAAGGTCGCGGCCCACCCGATGACGAGCAGACACGTCAGCAGTCCGCGGGGTGAGGGTTTGTCCCGTCTGGAGTTGCGCCTGGATTGTACCGGCCCTGCCTGCCTACCGGAAAAGCATTGGGACGAAATCCACGAGATAATCCCGCCAGTTGTTCCAGGTGTGTCCGCCATCCGTTTCCTTGTATGTCACGGGCCAACCGTGTTTGCGGAAAAGTTCCACCGTGGCGCGGCTGGTTTCCAGAAGGAAATCTTCGCGGCCGGTGGCGAACCAGAGGTTTTGAAACCCTGTGCGGACGGCGGCGTTGGTGAGCGAATCGCGATGGCGTTCCTCCCACGAGGGGCCGGCGGGCGCCGGCCCCGGTCGGCTGCCCAGGCCGAACACGCCGGAACTGAACACCCCGGCGGCGCTGAACGCTTGGGGGCGTTCCATCAGGATGTTGAGAGTCTGCATGCCGCCCATGGAAAGCCCGGCGATGGCGCGGTCGGCACGGTCGGTTCGCACCCGGTACCGTCGTTCCACCTCCGGCATGAGATCGTTGAGAAAATCGCGTTCGAACTCCTCGGTGAAGCGCATGCCGAATCGGAAGGGACCGGTGTGGCCATGGGGCATCACCACGAGCATCGGCCGGGCCCGACCGGCTGCGATGAGGTTGTCCAGGATCACGCCCGCGCGTCCCACCGTGCTCCAGGACGCGTCCGAATCGGTTGCCCCGTGAAGCAGGTAGAGCACCGGATAGCGTTCGGACCCGGACTCGTAGCCCGGGGGCGTGTACACGTGCATGCGCCGGAACCGCTGCAGTGTGCTGGAACGATACCAAACCACCGAAACCCCGCCGTGCGGCACCTCACGCAGATCGAACCACTCGGATCCGGGCACGTGAACGAGGCTCCAGACGGTTTCGTTCGATTCGCTCACGGTCGGGTTTTGCGGATCCACCACGGGCACACCGTCCACCAAAAACCGGTAGCGGTACGACCCGGGCGGCACCGGCCCCACGGTGAGCGACCAGACCTCGTTGGTGCCTTTTTGGAACTCCACGGGTTCCCGGACCCCTGCTCCCTGCAAATCGCTGCTTTGGAGGCGCACCTCCCGTGCCTGGGGCGCGCGGAGTCGGAATGTGATCTGGCGCTCCGGGGTTACCTCGGGTGAAATCGGCGGCGGGGTCGGGCTTCGCGGAGGAACCGCCGGTGGTGCGGATGTGGGTGCCTGCGCCGTGGCCGGCGCAATCGTGACGGTCAGACAGAGGATGGAGACGAACGCGCACACAGTTCGGGGCCAGTGGCCTGCGAGGACGCGTTTGGATGGGTGCACCGAGTTGGGGCTGCGAATCCGACCCCGGCGGGCCGGTCCGTCCTGTGTGCGCGTGGCGAGAGGGATACCGGCTGAACCGTTGGGGGAGGACTGGATGGAGTTCATGGGCTTCTCCTCTGCGAGCGGCCGCAATTTTTGCGGGCAAGTCCCGACTCCGGAGGCGCGGGAAAACCCGGCGACGCGACCGCTTTGGGCGGGTTGAGAGTGCGACAATGGTCGGGCTGTGCCAAGCGGGAACTTGACCTGTCAAAGCGCCGGACTCACCCGGACCGTGCAAGAGTTGGTAGGCCGGGCGTGGCCGTCTCCTTGAGATCTCTCAGAACCATGGAGGCTGAAAGCCGCCCTGGTGCGGCGCGGCCCGGAAGTCAAAACGACGCTATCAAACCCGCCTTGTCGAAGAAGCGGAGTATCGGTTTCTTTGCTTTGCCGGCCGGGGTTTCACCGCGCTTGCGGTGCTCCGTGGACTTGAAAGGCCGCGCATCGTCACGCGCAGATGTTGGGTCGCTGCAACGGGTGAGCCCGGGTTTGGTCTGGTCGCGTCCGAGCGGTCCAATGGTCCGGGGATGCGGGAGCTGGCGGCTCAAGTCCGGCGGCTGGCGTAACCCGGACGGCGCGGGACGGCGCCTGAGTCACCGGGTGTTGGGATGTCGGGCGCCGGAAGTGGACTGGTCGGCAGGGCAACCTTTGCTGGGGGTCTCGTTCGGCATCTACCGGGGTCAGCTGCTGTCCGAGGGTTCGGTCAAGGTGGATTGTTTTTCCGGTCGAGACGCTCTCCTGGGCGGATCGGAGCTCGGGTCTTTCCGATGGTGACGGGGCGTGGGACCGGGTATAAAAGCGTCCGTGGCGTTTCGCGATTTGCCGGAGCAGGAACAGGCGGTGAAGTTGTTGCAGCGGTCCCTGGCTGCGGGCCGGGTCGGGCATGCGTACCTGTTTGTCGGGGATCGTCTGGCGCCGCTGGTCGGTGTGGCGCGGAGTTTTGCCCAGGCGTTGCTCTGTGACCGGCCGGTTCAGGATGTGAGCCGTGGTTTGTGGGACGGTTGCAACGAATGTTCGGCCTGTCGCCGGGTCGAACATGGCAACCATCCGGATGTTCATTGGGTCCGGCCCGAATCCAGGCTGCGGCTTATCACCATTGACCAGGTACGGGATCTGAGCCGGGAGGTTCTTCTGAAGCCGCATGAAGGGCGTTGGAAGGTGGGCGTGCTGGTGGAGGCGGATTGTCTGAATGCGCAAGCGGCCAATGCGTTGCTCAAAACCTTGGAGGAACCGCCGGGCCGATCCGTGTTGCTGCTGTTGACCACCCAGCCGGGGCGGTTGCTCGACACCATTGTCTCCCGTTGTTTGCGGGTGCGGTTTGCCGCCGGGGCCGAGCCACTTCCGCCCGAGCGGCTGGCATGGCTGCGGGAGTGGACCGCTTTGGCCGCCGGGGCCGGGCTGCTGGAGCGGTATCGGATGGTGGACCTGTTGTTGCAGCAGTTGGAAGCAGCGCGTGAGGAGGCGAAGCGTGAGGTGGCCCGCCAGGAGGAACTCGCTGCGAGCGGTTCTTCCACGGGGCCCGTGGCCGGGGCGGTGGAAGAAGAAGGGTGGGAGGCTGAGGCGGCGCCGGCAGGGGCCGGCCCGGCCCGCAGCGCGGGTGAGGAAAAGGCGGCTCTTGAGGCCGAGTACAGGCGGCGACGGGACGAGTTGTTGACGGCACTGCTGCAATGGTTTCGCGATGTTTGGTGCGTCTGTTTGGGGATGGAGGAGGTCCGGCGATTCTATCCCGGCTTGGACACCACGCAGCAGCTGGCCCGGAAACTGGACGCGGCGGAGGCCCTGCAGAACCTGAGAACGTGGGAGGATCTTTTGTTCACGCTGCGCAGAACCAACGTGCAGGAGTTGTTGGCGTTGGAATCGGCGGTGCTCCGGCTCCGGCTCGGTGAAGCCCGGGCAGTTGCCGCCCGTGCCTCGGGATGAAATCGTCCGATCCACAGTGCACCGGACGGCCCGGACCGGCGGGCCGGCGTGAGGTTCGGTCTCCGGCGAAAGGGCCGCAGGGATTACTGGGATCAGGGTGGGTCCCGGCCGGTTGGGGTGTGCTGTTTGCCCTGGGTTTGCTGAAGTTCGGCAACCCCGTGGTGATGGAAAAGTTTCTGGAGACGCCCTCGGAGTGGTTGGAGTGGGTGCTGAGTCCGTGGCCGACGGCGTACGGGTATGGGGTTGCGATGGGCGTGTTGGGTTTGACGGTACTTCTGGGGCGGCGTGGCAGCTGGCCCGGACCGTGGTGGTTGATGGGGTTGCCCCTGATGTGGTTTGGGTGGCAGTGCGTATCGGCCTTGTTCACGGTGGATGGGACCCTTACGCGGCTGGTGCTGCCGCATTTCGCGGTTTGCGCGGCCTGTTTTTACGCAGGAGCCGGGTGGTTGGGACGGTGGTCGAGCCTGCGGGGTGTATGGGTGTGGGTGCTGGCGGCTCTGCTGTGGGTCATTGGGTATGGTGTGGACCAGCGGTTTCGTGGGTTGCCCGAGACCCGGGCGTTTATTCTGCAGCACGAGGCGACCCATTGGCGGGACTTTCCCGCGGAGGAACGCAAACGGTGGGAAGAGGCCGGTACGTTGATCCGCACGCCCGACGGATGGAAGGCTCATCCCAAGTTGTTGGAAAAGGCGTCGAGCCTGCGGATCAGCAGCACACTGTTCTATCCGAACACGCTGGCGGGTGCGCTGCTGATGATGGGGCCGGTGGTGTTGTGGGCGTTAGGGACGACCGACCGGCTTACGCCGGCGGCCCGGGTGTTTTCGGTGATGTCGGTCGGTGCGGGTTGTTTGGCGTGCCTGTACTGGTCGGGGTCCAAGGCGGGGTGGTTGATCGGCCTGGGACTGGCATTTCTGGGATTTTGGGCGTGGCCGTGGCCGGCGCGGGTACGCCTGGTGGTTTTGGGGTTGGTGTTGGGTGTCGGCCTGACCCTGTTTGCCGTGCGGTATGCGGGGTTTTTCCAGAGGGGGGCACCCAGTGTGGCGGCTCGCTGGGATTATTGGCGGGCGGCTTGGCAGACGGCGTGGGAGCATCCGTGGGTGGGGACCGGTCCCGGCACGTTTCAGCGGCCGTACGAGCGGATCAAGCCGCCCGAGGCGGAGATGGCCCGGCTGACGCATAACGACTATTTGCAGCAGGCGTCGGATTCCGGATGGCCGGCGGCGCTGGCGTATACGGTGTGGGTGGTGGGGGTGCTGGTGCGCACCGGCCGGCAGGTATGGTCGCGGCCGGACCGGGAACCCTTTTTTGTCTGGTTGGGTTTGGTGGCGTGGGCGGCGCAATCGTTCGTGGAGTTCAACCTATACATCCCTGGTCTGGCCTGGCCGGCCTTTGCACTGGCGGGTTGGCTGATGGCGGTGTCCGGCGAAAACCAGTCGACAGAGGGAGCGGTGGGACGGTAGGCTTGGGCACGTCCGGTTTGGGGCAGGGACCATGCGCATCCTTATATTGAACGGGCCGAATTTGAATCTGCTGGGGCAGCGCGAGCCCGGTGTGTACGGGTCTGTCACGTTGGCGGAGATCGAGGCCGGTGTTCGGTCCCAGGCGGAGGCGTGGGGTGTGGAGGTGGAATTTCGCCAGACCAATCACGAGGGGCAGTTGGTCGATTGGCTGCACGAGGCGGACCGAGGGTTTGACGGGGTGGTCTTGAACGCGGGGGCTTACACGCATACCAGCCTGGCGTTGCGGGACGCGATCGCCGGGATCCGGGTTCCGGTGGTGGAGGTGCATCTTTCGAACGTTTACGCCAGGGAGGAGTTTCGGCACCGGTCATTGATTGCGGGTGTGTGTGCCGGTCAGGTGAGTGGGTTTGGCGCGTGGTCGTATATTTTGGGTCTGGCGGCGCTTGTTAACGTTATCGACCCATCCAAACTGGGGTGGAAATGCGGTTTTCCAAGCCCTGGTAAAGGGTTCCGCCGCGGTCTTCAAGGCGGGTCCGGACCGGGCCGGGAATCGCCTTGACCCGAGGTGGGGCCGTACCTAGGCTCGAAGGGCGACGGGGGGCAGGGTCGAGTACCGACTGCTGCCTTTTTGCTGTGTCTTGGGCGGGCGTTGCGGCGGTGTTCGGCGGCTTGCCGGGTGCGCAGGGACGCCCGAGGCGGCTCCCCGGGCCTGCCGGGCGACGGTTCGGCAGAAAACCCGGGGCGAGCCGTCGACCCGGACCCGGATTCTGCCGTTGGGACAACGGTGGGCACAGACGGGACGGACGTGCCAGCCCCCGTAGTTTGGAGAGGAAAGGCGGTACGCTGTGGATCTGAAAGACATCAAGGCCATTATTGACCTGATGCGGAAGAACGCCGTGTCAGAGTTCGAGATGGAAAAAGAGGGTTTCAAGATCCGCCTGAAGCGGGAGCCCGTGTTGCGTGCCGGCGTGGCGGCGGAGGAGGTTGTGCCGGTGCCGGCCGGGACGGGGCCCGCGGGGGTCGGGTCCGCGGCCTCCGGGGCGTTGCCGGGCGCCGGAATGGCCGCGGCGGTGGGCCCCGTGCCGCCTGCGCCGGCTGCCCCTCCGGGACCACCGGAGATCGAGATCAAATCGCCGATGATCGGCACGTTTTACCGTGCTCCCTCACCGGAAGCAGCGCCGTATGTGGAGGTGGGCACGGAGGTTCATCCCGACACGGTGGTTTGCATCATTGAAGCCATGAAGGTTATGAACGAGATCAAGGCCGAGGTGCACGGGGTGATCACGGCGGTGCTGGTGGAGAATGCGCGGCCCGTGGAGTTTGGCCAGCCGCTGTTCAAGGTCCGTCCGCTGTAGAGCGGGGGCGGCCTGGCGGTGGCGACCCGGTGGATGCCTCCAGCATGTTCGAAAAGATCCTCATAGCCAATCGGGGTGAGATTGCGGTGCGGATCATCCGCGCGTGCAAGGAGCTGAACATTCGCACGGTGGCGGTGTACTCGGAGGCCGATGCCAACTCGATGCATGTGCAATTGGCCGACGAGGCGGTGTGCATCGGCCCGGCTCCGGCCAGCGAGAGTTATCTGCGGATTGACCGGATCATCAGCGCGGCCGAGATCACCGACGTGGACGCCATTCATCCCGGGTACGGTTTTTTGTCCGAGAACCCGCATTTTGCGGACGTTTGCGAGAGCTGCAACATTCGGTTCATTGGGCCCAGTGCGCAGGCGATGAGCGCGCTGGAGGACAAGGCGGTGAGTCGTGCGCTGGCCAAGAAGGCGGGCGTGCCGGTGCCGCCCGGATCGGACGGGCCGGTGGAGACCGAACAGGAAGCGATCGAGGTGGCGCGCCGGATTGGTTATCCGGTGATGATCAAGGCGGTGGCGGGCGGGGGTGGACGCGGGATGCGCGTGGCGCACAACGATGTGTCCCTGGTCAAGGGATACCACACCTGCCGGACCGAGGCGGAGAAGGCCTTCGGCAATTCCGGGGTGTACATCGAAAAGTACATTGAGAACCCGCATCACATCGAGTTTCAGATCCTGGCGGATCGGCACGGACACATCATCCACTTGGGCGAGCGCGACTGTTCGATTCAGCGGCGCAACCAGAAGCTGATCGAGGAGACACCCTCGCCCCTGATCGAGACCCGGTTCAAGAAACTGCGGGAGAAAATGGGGCGCGCGGCGATCAAGATTGCCGAGGCCGCCCGCTATACCAACGCCGGGACGGTCGAGTTCATCGTGGACAACCAGGGGAACTTCTACTTCCTGGAGATGAACAAGCGCATCCAGGTGGAACACCCGGTGACCGAGGAGGTGACGGGCATTGACCTGGTGCAACAGCAGATCCTATTGGCGATGGGCGAGCCGTTGCGGATCAAACAGAGCGACGTTCACATCCGGGGTCACGCCCTCGAGTGTCGCATTAATGCGGAGGACCCGTTTGACGATTTCAAGCCCAGTCCGGGACGGGTGGAGATGTACTATCAGCCGGGCGGGCGTGGGGTGCGGGTGGACAGCCACGTGTACGCGGGTTACACGATCCCGCCCTACTACGACTCGATGATTGCCAAGTTAATCACGCACGGCCGCGACCGTTCGGAGGCAATCAGCCGGATGATCCGGGCCCTGGGGGAATACTACATCACCGGCATCAAGACCACGATCGGTCTGCAACAGGCCATCCTTCAGGATCCCAACTTTCGCAAGGGCGTGTACGACACCGGCTTTATCGAACGGTTGCTCGGCCGGGCGCGGCGCGAACTGGTGGAGGAACGCGCCTGAAAGGTTGAATCCGCGCCCGATGCCGGGTGCTGTCGGATCACCTCTAGCTGATCTCCGGATGAGTTTGCTCGAGCTGCCAACCGATTGGATGGAATTTGTTCGGGCGTGGCCGGAGTGCTGGTCACGTTTCGCCACGCGGCCGGACGGTTGGCCGGTAGAGGCGTGGGACGAGGGGCTTTTTCGACAGCAGGCGTTTCGTCTTTTTGAGCTGCAGTTCCGTTACAACGCACCGTACCGGCGTTGGTGCGAGGCGCGGGGGGTGCATCCGGACCGGGTACGGGATTGGCGGGAGATCCCGGCCGTGCCGACGGCCGCGTTTGCAGAGTTTGAGTTCACCTGTTTGCCGCCCGGGATGCGCCCGGCGGTGTTCCATTCGAGTGGGACCACGCGGGGTCGGCCCGGCCGGCATTTTCACAATGCCGAGACGCTGGCGGTGTACGAGACGGCCCTGTGGTGGGGGTTTGTACGTGCGTTGTGGACGGACCGGGTGGGGCCGGAGGCCATGGCGCTACTGATTCTGATGCCGCTGCCCACGCAGGCGCCGCACTCCTCCCTGGTGTACATGTGTGAGACGGTGCGGCGTCGGATGGGCCAGCCGCCGGAAGCATTCGCGGGCCGGGTGGACTCGAATGGTGCATGGGACCTGGAGCCGGCGCACGTTTGGTCCCGGCTGCGGCATTGGAGTGCGCAGGGCCGACCGGTGATGATCCTGGCCACGGCGTTCATGTTGGTGCGGCTGTTGGATGCGCCGGGGCTGGATCCGGCCCGGTTGGCGTTACCGCCCGGGTCGAGGCTGATGGAGACCGGCGGGTACAAGGGTCGCACGCGGGAACTGAGCCCTGGCGAGTTGCGTCGGTTGCTGGAGGAGCGGTTGGGGCTGCCGGCGGCAGCGGTGATCTCCGAATACGGGATGTGTGAACTCAGCTCGCAGGCCTATGACGGGGCCTGGCCGCGGGAGGGTTTGGGGGTGACGGTCAGCGGGGGGGCGGACCGTGGGCAGGGCGGCTCGGGGCCGGTTCGGATCCGCAGGAGGTTCCGGTTCCCGCCGTGGGTGCGGATTCAGGTACTGGACCCGGAAACGGGTGCGGAGGTGCCGGAGGGAGGATTGGGGTTGTTGCAGGTAACGGATTTGGCGAACGTGGGTTCCGTGCTGGCAATCCGGACGGACGATTTGGTGGAGAAGGTTCGGGACGGCTTCCGCTTTCATGGACGGGCAGCGGGTGCGGAGCCCAAAGGATGTTCCCTTTGGACGGCCGACCGGGCCGTACCGGGTAAGGGAACCTTGCAGGGACCATGAGCTGGCCGGGCTATTTTCTGGCGGACCTGCCCTCGGACGCGACGCTGACGCCGCAACTGGTGGCCGAGGCGATTCGGACGCTGCGTCGCAACCGCGAGCTTTACCTGGCGGACCGGCCCGTGACGCAGTTGGTTCGGCTGCTGGCCGAGGTGGGACGGAACTGGATGCAACCGGATGATCCATTCCGTCAGCGGGCCCTTGCGGAGGGTCCCGAGCGCACCGGGTTCAGTCGTGCCACCCTGGAGCGGGGCTTGGACAGTTTTTTTGGAGCCCTGACGGAGTCGGATCTGCGCCGGCTGCTCGTGCAGGACCTTGGGGATCCGAGCGTGCTGGACGGGTTTGCGGTGGTGACCGAGCCCCATCGGGTGGTGCGTGCGCGGGGGCCGCGCCTGTTGGTGCATTTTGCGCCCGGGAACCTGCCGGATCCGGCCCTGCAGATGTTGGTGCTGGGTGTTTTGGTGAAATCCGCCCAGTTCATGAAGTGCTCGGTGGGCGGCGACTTTTTGCCCCGGCTGTTTGCGCATTCGGTGCGGGCGGTGGACCCCAAACTGGCCAGTTGCCTGGAGTTGGCGGTGTGGCCCGGAGGACGGACCGACCTGGAAGAGGTCCTGTTGCAGGAGGCGGACTGCGTGACGGTGGCGGGTCGGGACGCCACCGTGGCCGCCCTGCGGGCTCGCACGCCGGTCACCACGAGGTTCCTGGGTTACGGACACCGGGTGAGCTTTGGGTTTATTGGTTACGGCGTGACGCACGAGGTTTCGCTGGAGACGCTGGCCGAGCGTGCCGCGGCGGATGTGACCGCGTGGGATCAGGCGGGTTGTCTCTCGCCCCACCTGTTTTACGTGCAGACCGGACCGGATCAACAGTTTCCCGTGCGATTTGCCGAGGCGCTCGCGCGGGCCCTGGACCAATGGGAGATGCGGCAGCCGCGGGGACCGTTGCCCCCGGAGAGGGCGGCGCTGATCACTGCACGCCGTGACCTGTATGCTCTCCGGGCCGCCTGTGAAGGGCACACGCGGGTGTGGAGCAGTGCCGGCTCCACAGCCTGGACCGTGGTTTTTGAGGAGGAACCGGATTTTCAGCTCTCGTGCCTGGACCGGTTTGTGTATGTCAAACCGGTGGTGAGTCTGGCGCGAGCTTTGCAGGCGGCCGAGCCGGTGCGGCTGCATGTATCCACGGTGGGGGTGGCGGTGCCGTCCGGCACGCGTCAGGTGGTGGCGGAGGAACTGACCCGATGGGGCGTGCCGCGGATCTGCCCGTTGGGGCGGATGCAACAACCGCCCTGGACCTGGCATCATGACGGTCGGCCGGCCCTGGGTGACCTGGTCTGTTGGACGGATTGGGAACAGGAGTCTGCGGCGCCATCGGCCGCTGCCTCCGCCGGCGCCACACCGGCAGCATGAAGCCTGCAATCGAACTGCCAGGGGCGCGGGACCGCGCCACTGCGGTTCCATTCAGGCCGGGTGCAGGGTGATTCCAAACCCCGGGGAGGGATGAGATATGAAGGTGGAACTGCGAAAGACGTTTCAGTTCGAGGCAGCGCATCGGCTGCCTCATGTACCGCCGGAACACAAATGCCATCGTCTGCACGGGCACAGCTTTCAGGTGGAGATCGTGGTTCGGGGTGAATGCGACCCGCACCTGGGCTGGTTGCTGGATTACGGGGAGATTGCCCGGCGGTTTCAACCCATTTACGAGCAGCTCGACCACCGTTATTTGAACGAAATCGCCGGCCTGGAGAATCCGACCAGCGAGGTTTTGGCGGCGTGGATTTGGAACCGGCTGAAACCGGTGTTGCCGGAGCTGGCGGAGGTGGTGGTGGCCGAGACCTGCACGGCCCGCTGCGTTTACCGGGGTGATTGAGCGGCGGACGTTGCGGGTGGGTTCTGCCCCCGGGGCTGTGCCGGGGTGGACGAGCCGCCCTCCGCGGCAATGCGTTCGAGCTCCCGCTGGCGACGAACGTGTTCGAAGAACTCCTCCGCCACGATGTACCCCACGCAGTCCGGCGCGCCGCAGTTGCACGGGTAGTCTTTGTACTCCGAAAGATCGTACCCGTAGTTGAAGGTCAGCTCTTCCCCGGCCCGGATGTCCCGCAGGGCCAGAATCCAGATCCGTTCTTCGTCCTCGTCCAGTTCGGTTTCACAGTTGGGGCGGCAACTGTGGTTCAAGAACCGGGCCGGGTTCCACGGCACGTTGCCGTCGATGTCGTAGCGGTCGTTCAGGCAGAAGATGTAGACATTGTTGGCCTGGCAACGCCGTGCGGATTCCTCCTTCGTGATCTTTTCGCCCACGTATTCGAGGATGCGCGTGCCGGCCGGGATGTCCTTTTTGGCGAACCCGCCGATGCCGTGGATGGGTGAGCGCCGAAAGACCACCCATTCGGTCTCGGCTACGATTTCGTCGTGGAGGGCCGGCGTGGAGGACCGGCCTTCGAGATTATGCTGGTTGGTGGTTCCGGTTTCCATGGCACCTCGGCAAAACCGAACTCGGCAAGAAAATGGCTCCACGGGGCCTGAATGTCCACGGCCTTGTGCGTGAACGGGTCCACGTAGGCCAGGCGGACGGCGCGCAGGGCCAGCTTGCGGTGGGGCGCTTCGGAGGGAGCGGCCCTGCCGTACAGGGGGTCGCCAACCACCGGATACCCGCTTGCAGCCAGGTGAACGCGAATCTGGTGGGTTCGCCCGGTGCGCGGCCGGCATTCCAACAACGTGACGCCTTGGCCGACGGCGATGCGGCGAAATGCGGTTTCAGCAGGTTTTCCGCGTCGTTGATCCACGCGGATGCGGCCCTTCGAGTCGGGTTCGGGCGCGAGTTTCAGGCGGCAAACCCAGGCGGGTTGCTTTACTTCACCTTCCACAACTGCAAGGTACACCTTCTCCACCTGCCCCCTCTGGAACAGTCGGGAATAGGCCGCCAGCGCTCCAGGACTCCTGGCCAGCAACAGCACTCCGCTGGTGTCCCCGTCCAGGCGGTGCACAAAACGCAGATACTTGAGTCCACGCGACCGAGCCCACCAGTCGCCGGCCCGCAAGGACGACTCCAGGGCCGCTTGCAGGTTTCGAGCGGTGCGCTGCCAGTGGACCGGGACGAGCAGCCAGCCGGCCGGTTTGTCCACGGCCAGTACGGATCGGTCCTCGTAGAGGATCGGAATGGGGTCGCAACCGGGCAGTTCGATCCATTCGGGTTTGCCCATGACCCCGCGAAGCCTAGCCCGGCCGGTCACGATCAACAAGGATGGGTTGGCGCCGGTGTTTCGACAACCTGGAGGCCACCTGGACTGGTGCAGGGGGTGGGATCCACTGCGTGGCCGGAGAGAGGCGCCGTGGATTGGACCGGGTCGGTGTCCGGCCGATGATGGCGCCCGTGTTGGGGGGATGTGGCAACCGTGGCGGTCGGGCTTGAGGTGGAACGGGCTGTCGGGCAAGAGGGTTGGCCGACGGTCACCAGGCTCAATGCGCACGTCGGCTTGGGAAGGTGGCCTCGCTGCGGGGGCATTTTCGGTCGGGAGGCGCCGACTGCCCCGCTTTTGTGAGTCCAGATTCAGGCCCGGGGAAGCCGGGATCGGACGGCCCTTGAGGGGGGCTGAAAAACGGACCGGGCGGTCCCAAGGGACCGCCCGGTGTGTAGGAGGCTCAGGTTACCTCTACCGTTTACCTGCGGGCACGATAGAACTTCGCGCCCGGAGTGATGGTCACGCGGTAGGGCGAGGTGGCTCCGGCCACGTCGGTGTACGGACCGGTGACCGCATCGGCCTGTTGCAACGTGCCGGTGAAGGTCAGGATGATGTTATTGCCCTCACGGGCGATGGACAGCGTGGGCGGCGGCTGCACGGTGACGGCCCGATACGTCTTGAGCGCGTTGGGGTTGTTCGGGTCGTTCAGCAGGGCTCGTGTGCCGTCGGGCAGCACGCTGAACCATTCGCAGTTGTCGCCACCGCCGCCTTCGAAGTACATGAGCCGGAGCGGGTAAACACCGGGCGTGGGCACCACGATGTCGAACAGGGTGTCCGAGGAACCCCGACCGCCGTCGAAGAAGCCAAGGGCTCCCTCGGCGGCCCATGAGACCGGGATCGGGTTGATGGTGCCGATGACCTCGTTGGTGGCCGCGGCGGCAATGAGTTTGTTGCCGTGCTCGAGCATGATCATGACTGCCGGGATATCCTGGTAACCTTCGGATCCCACCCCCATCTCAATCGGGATGGGTCCTTGGTTACCCGCGGCAGTGTTGAACTCATCGCGGTCGTTCACCACGATCACGGCCTTCGCCCCGGCCAGGAGGCAGTTTCGGATCTTGGCGCTGAAGCCCACCCCACCGCGCCGGCAGATGGCGATGTTGTTGGATACGGCGGCCGCGTTGTTGAGCGGGCCGTCGGCCAGGATGGGATCGGTGGGCACGATCCTGCCCGTGATCGGTGCGTTGGTCAGCGGCCGGGCGGTGCCGGCGGGCGCGTGAATGGCGTAGTAACCGCCGGCGACCGATGCCGGGGCGCTGACCATCAGGGCGCCGTTCTTGGCGGGCCGCTGATGACCTTCCGTGACCAGGAACCCGTCGTCACTGTTGACACCCAGCCGGTATGCACCAGCCTGCGGGAAGACCACCCAGGTGAGCACCTCCACGGAGTAACCGGCCTTGGTCAGCAGTTCGCTCTGCGGGATGTTCGGGTCGAAGAGTCCGGGCAGGCCGGGCGGGAACTCGTCCGGATACCCGTTGATGTCGCGGAAGTTGCCCTGTTGGTTGGGGCCGCCGCTCCAGGGCAGGCCGTCGAGCTCGCCGTTCCAGTTCACCACGCCGGTGTACTCAAAGTACCCGTTGACCATCTGGTTCTGGTTGGTCGCGCCGTTGGGCCGGAGATAACCGGCCAGCAATTGTTCGGCCGCGTAGATCCGTGTCAGCGGGTAGACACCGTCCCATTCACCCGGCGCGGTCCATCCGAAGATCGGCTTCCAGGTTAGGACGCGGAACCCGGGTTTGGTGGAGTCTTCGGACCCGAGGGGCAGGCCCTGGGTCAGGGTCCGGTAGTTCACGACCTGGAAGCTCCAAGTGTAGGAGTATTGGGTACCGGCGCTGTCGGTGAAGGAGAGCTCAATGGTGTTGGTGGAACCGCTGGCCCAGTAACCGCCCGGACCGATGGGCGGGTGTGTAACGACCGTGGTGGCGCCCGAGGTGATGGTGGGCGTGACAGTCTGGGAGTTGACCTTCAACACGATCGAGTTCGCGTTGACGGTGGTGGAACCGTTGGCCAGCTCGATGCGGATGCTGCGGGACGGGCTCACGTCCACGGCATCGCGGACCGGGATGGCCGCCTGCACGTAGCAACCCACGCCGGTGGCGGAGGTCCAGGCCTGCAGGGCCTGCGGCGTGGCGTTGCTGTTGACCAGGAACAGGTTGGTGTCCACGCGGGTGTACCATTCCACGTTAAACCCGCCCGCGCGGTTGTAGACGATACCGCGGATCGGGTAGACGCCGGGCTGATCGACAATGATCCGCTGCTGGGTCGGCGCGTTCAAACCCGTGCTGTTGCCACGACCGCCGTTGAAGAAGGAGATGATGTCGCCCATGCGATCCCTGGCATTGCGAGCGGTGGTCAGACGGAACCCGTCATCGCTGTTGACCACCATGATGTAGTCGCCGGCGGTCGGGAAGTAGACGTAGGCGAACCACTCAATGGTGCCGTCATCGGTGGAGGTCTTGGCAGGATTCGACCCGAATCCGAGGTCACGAATGTCGTAATCTGCACCTTCCCACAACCCCACGAAGCTACCCCCTTGCTGGAAGTTGCCGTTCGGGGTACCGAAGGGGCCGGAGTTTTGGTAGTCGAGTACATCGGTGGAGGTGGGCGTGGGGCCGGTAATCAGGTTGGGCCCCCACAGGCCGAGGATTTGCTCTTCGGTCCAGTTGAGCTGGTTGTCGCCGCGGCTGTTGCGGTTTTCGGCCAGGGTTTGGTAGATGGCGCCGAAGGCGATGCCCCGCGGCTGACCCGAAACCGCCGAGAGCGGCAGGGCATAGTTGGTCGGCATAATAAAGTAGTCGGGCGTGGTGGCCGACGCGCTACCAACCAACGACTGGCCCAGGTTGCTTTGGAAGGCCACCTGAATGGTGTTCCCGGAACGAGGCGGCAGACGGGTCGCTTGTGTATAGGTCACGATGGTTTCGTTGCCGGAACGCGTCACCGTGACGTTGGCGGTTACGTCCGTGCCGTTCCAGATGACCTGCGTGACGTTGGTGGCCTGGGCGGGCGGGGTGTCTTCGATGACCAGCGTCCACCCGCGCAAATCCGGATTGATGGTGAGGGATTTGATGACCGGTTCGATGGCCGGCGTGGTTTCGAGTGTGATGTTGTCGAAGTGCACGTTCTGGTTGGCTCCACCGGTCCGACCGGCCAGGATCAGGCGTCCTTTATGCACCCCGTACTCTTGAAGCTGGAAGCCATCCAGGATCCTCCGGCCCTTCCAGGTTACGTAGACCCTGTTATCGGCGGTTTTCTCTACTTCCAGTCGGCACCATGCCAAAACGGAATAGTCTCCGTCTCCGCCGGTCCAAGGACCCGTTTGCATGGAGTCGGTGACGTCGCAACCCCCGCCATTCCGATTCGGCATCGGCACCTGGATGAGGGTGCGATCGTCCACCCGGACCGCCACACCTTCAACGTCACTGTTGTTCGGCGTATCGGGCAATAGGTTCCCCTGCCAGGCGTCAAAGACTATGGCCACACCGGTCTTGGAACCGTTCTCGGGCAGGCCACTGCCCAGCGGGCTCTGGGCGGTGGAGAGGTCATCGCCCCCGGCAAACCCGAACACAATGCCGCGCCCCGTTATGGGGTCCACGTACTGTACGATGTTGCTCAGGGCAGGATCGTTTTCCCGGACGTAACTGATGCTGAAGCCGTCGGCGGGTCGCTCGGTGGTGCCGTTACCGGCCCGGACATCCATCGTGATTCGGAACGCCTTAACCGGGGCACCGTTGTCGATGTCCGGGAACACCACGGCCAAGCTTCGGCCACCTGCGGCCGGCGTCAACTGGAGGAAGCCGCCGGTGGGCGGGTTACCGTCGAAGTATTGTTTCCAGCTTTCGGTGAAAATGGTGGTTGCGTCACCGGCCACCACGAGGTTTACGAGCGAAGGATCGTTCCAGTCGTCGAACGTCCATGTGATGGTGCCTGCGCGCGTCCGCAGGGAGGAGACCCCCAGCGCCACGGCGGCGCCCAGGGCAAGGGTAAGGATTCGACGTTGCATAGGCTCTGCAGTTTTCAGGGTTGATTGGATTTGGACCAACTGTTCGGGGGCCACTATAGGCTGTTGTTCGAGGCTGGCAAGCGTTTTTTCCAGGAATGTAACTTGCCTCCCCAAGCGGAGGATTTGCGACAAGAGGGCCCGCCGGGCAGGTTGGGTTTGGGCTTTCTAGCAAGCCGATCGGCCCGGCTGCAGGGGCCAAAAGTAGTGGACAGGGCTTCCCGGGGCCGGGGGTGAGGTCGGGATCGGCGCTTTGGCCGACAAGGTGAATCCAGGGGAGGGGCGGAATACGGGGTGAAAGAGAGGTTTAGCGAGTGTGTTGTGTACCTCGACCGCCGGTTTGCAGCTGCCATTGCCATGCCGGCGCGACTTTTGGGAAGGAACGGGTTTTGACTTTTAGTGGAGGTCGGGTCCGGGTACGGTGATGGTCCGACCGCCCGGGCTGGCAGGGCGGCCTGCGGCTGGAGGAACCGCCCCGGTGGGCCCGGACGGCCCGGGGCGATGGTTTCGGGGAACGAGGATGTGAAGTTGCCATGAAGATGCGTACGCGCAGACGAGCCGGGTTTACCCTGGTGGAGATCATGATTGTGGTGGCCATCATTGGCCTGTTGATGGCGGTGGCGATTCCCAATCTCGGGCGGGCCCGCCGGACCACGCAGGCCAAGGTGTGCGTGGCGAATTTGCGAATGATCCAGAGTGCCAAGCAGCAGTGGGCGCTCGAGAACGGCAAGAGCGACAGCGACACTCCCACTGAGCAGGATTTGCTGCCGTACATTGAAAACGAGACCTTCCCCAGATGCCCCGCGGGCGGAACCTACACGATTAATCCGGTGGGCACCTATCCCACCTGCAGCAAGGCATCGGAAGGGCACGCGATCGGGAGATAGGGGCCTTGCGGGCTTTCCGGGGTGCACGGTCTCACCAGGTTGCGGCTGCAGGGGGTGGTTCTTCAGTTTGCCCACTGTGGCCCGTGCCAGGGAGGCTTTGACCGCGCCGGCTGCCAGGTTCAGCGGTCGCTTTTTGGAGATGCGCTTACCGAGAGCCTCCGGCCACTGCAGGCGCTGCGGACCCGGTGCCATGACTCACCTGACGATTTTTTCATGGGGTAGCCACGGAGTGGACTGATCCGACCTGTCGCGGCGGGTGCCGGCTGTGACGGAACCCTGCAACGGCGCCCTTCCGTCAGCCGTGCGCCTGATGGTTGGGGGATCCGGGCCCGGTCCGGCTCTGGGGGCTCACCGCATGGACAGGTGTGGACGAGCCGGCTCACCGGAAACCAGACATTGTTGAACCCGCCGCCGTTCCAGCCCCGGGCTTCTGCCCCGGGCGGCGGCGAGGTTTGCACGTGCGGTCGGTATACCTTACCTGGCAGATCCGGGGCCGGGCCATCGGTCGGAGGTTACCCCTTGAGAGGCCCTGCTCCGGGCTTGCGCGCGTTCGTTGCTGTCGGAACGAGCCCTGGTCTGGCGCCCTGGTTGTTCAAGGCCCGGAGACCTGGCGTGCTCCGAATGGGGCCTGATCGTTCTCGCGTACGCGAAGGGGTGAGCATTGAATCACCGGCAGGTCGTCAGGTGGCGGGGGTGGGGCGCCGGTCTGCCCGGAGTTCACAATGCGCCGGAAGCAGGGGATGTCTGCGGGGATGTATTGCCGAAGATCTTTTTGAGGTGGGCGATGTTGGTGGCGAAGTTGTGGTGGATGTCGCGTGGTTTGTTTTTGTCGCGGGATCGTTCGACCACCAGCCAGCCGCGCCAGCCCATGGCGTCGAGGGTCCTGCGGATGCGGGGCAGGTCCACCCGGGGGTCCTCCGGCAGGCGGTAACCGTCCTCGTTGGTGGCGTGGATTTGGATGAGGTTTTCGGGCCCCAAGGTTTCCAGTTCAGCGACAATGTCGCGGTCATGTTTCGTGGCCTGCGCAAAATTGAAGTAACTGCGCACGGCCGGGGAACCCACCTCACGCAGCAACCGCACCTCCTCCGCCGCGGGGAGGGAGGTTTCCACCCCGATGACGACTCCGGCTTGTTCAGCCCGTGAGGCGGCAAGACGCAGCCGTTCGATCACGACCGGACGGAGCTCGGGACGCCGGACCAGGTCACAGGGAACACCCAGGGGCAGAAAGAGTACGCGGACACCCAGGGCCACCGCGGTCTGGATGGCGTCCTCGATCATGCGGGGCACGGTGGGGCGTTCGGCGAAGGATTGTGCATAGAAACCGGACATGGCCAGCGAACAGAGGGTCAGGCGATGTTCCCGGGCGGTTTCCAGGAAACGCTGGCGAAACGCGGGATCGGCCAGGGCGTTTTCGAACGTGTCGCGTGTGCCGAGCGGGCCCATGTCCACCTCCACGCCGTCGGCGCCCAACTCGGCTGCGAGGCTGAAGGCGCGCGGCTTCTGGCGTTGGAGGATCATCCAGTCGCACACGCCGATGCGGTAACGGGGTGTGGGTGCGGAGTTTTCCCCGGACCGGCCCAGGGGTGGCATGGCGACGACGCAGACGGCCTGCAGGAGCCGGCGGATGAACCGGCGACGCGTGCAGCGGCTGCGCTCGGCGTTTGGCTGCGCGGCTTGGAGGCCGGGCGCAGGATCCCCGGTGGATGGGGTGCGACGGGGCAGGGTCGTCATGGGACCGTTATGGGTAGAAGTTCGGGTGGACGGTGAGGGTTTCGGTTCATCCGATCGAGGCCGGGGCGGGTTGGGCCGGCCCGGTGTGCCCGGGCCAGGTGAAGAGTTGTTCGTAAGCGTGCATGGCCGCGGTGAAGCTGAGTGGGAGGGTGAACAAGAGACCGATGCAACATGCCAGGGCTCCGAGCAGGTTGATTCCGAGGATGAGAAGTGCCAGGAGGAACACCCTCCCCCAGTGTCGGTGGACGACGCGGCGGCTGAGCTTCATCGCGGGCCAGAAATCCAGGCCCTTCTCCATAATGAGCGGCAGGACAAACCACCAGCAGATGCCGAGGTACGTAACGGGGATGAGCATCAGCAAAAAGCCCAGCGCAATGAGGGTCGCACCGAGGGCCTTGAGCCACACCGCCGTTTCAGCAAGGACGCACGAAACAGCACCAATGCCCGAGACCAATCCTCCCGGGACGCTTGTCAAGACCAGGAGAACCCCGGCGACAAGCCACCCGAGGAATAGCGGCACGAACCGGTATCGGAACCCGGCGAACAGGTCGGCCAGTTCGGCTCCCTGGCCGCGCAAAACGCGGAGAATGAGGTAACAGAGTCCGCCAATGAGAGGCCCGTGGATGACCCATGACGCCGGGATGACCAGAAGGCCTGCCAAGGGGATCCCACTCAGGACTTCAAGACAGATCAGGATGAACAGCCAGAGGACCACCGCGCCGAAGATGATGCCGGCGCCCGCAGAGGTGACGGTGCGCCAGGCCCGGCCGATGCACTCGGACGGACTCAGCTCAACCTGTCGGGAGTCGACGTGGGGCGCCAGAGGGAGGGTGCCCGGGGGCAGCTTGTCTGGGCTGGAGATCGGGTGTGCTTTGGTGCCGGCGAGAAAAACGGCCAGTTCGGGGTATTCGACGAGGGGACGCCACTCGACGGAATCTGCGCGTCGGACCCGGGTTTGAGCGTTGCAACGGCCTTCCGTGATCCAGCGGCCGATGACTTCGGTGGTTGCCGGTCCGTATTCCCTGCCGTCGGCTCCGATGACGATGTACATGCGTGTGACTTTGGGATGGTCCGGGGGCCGGGGCGGCCTGCCCGGAAGGATTTGGCATGATTAGGGCCGGATCGGGCGGGGTCGTCAAGGCGACGCAGGACGGATCTTGTCGCGGGTGCCCTTCGTGGGCAACGAGCCCGGTCATGAGAGATGAGCAGGTGAGCGGGCTGAGTCGGTTGGGAACCACCGCCGAGTCCGACTGATTCGGTTTCGAGCCGGGGAACCGTGCCGGTGAATTCGGGAGTGAGGCTGGAGAATTTGCTTTGGTGGATGTGCCCCTTGGATGGGTCCGGCGGGCCGAAGCCGGAACGGAGTCGGCGGGTTCTGTGGAGCTCGGGCGGATGCGGCAAGGGAGCGCATATCCGGAGTACGCACGGGTAGGGGGTTTCCGGAGCGGGGCTGGCGCGCCGGGCGTGGTCAGAGGCAGGCGTGCGAGGGCTGAGGCGCCGAGGCTTGTGCTGTTCGGCTCAGTCGAATGCCGGGGCCGATTATGCCCGGGTGTTCGAGGGGCACTCACGCTGCCACGGAAGGCGCCGTGACAGGGAGATCGGCAAGCTTGTTGTCCGGATAGGATTGGCGGTGGGGGGAGGATGCCGACCTTCCTGGTGGCGTGGTGGCAGTTCCATGGGGCAGGCGCCGGGGACTCAGCGGCGTGGCGAGAGGAGGGGATCCACGTTGTTGCGGAGGTCGGTCCAATCCCTGGCCGGGCCGCGCGGGTCGAGGCCGTAGAGGAAGGCTTCGATGTTGGTGTAACCGTCGCCGTCGAGGTCGGTGCTGGCGTCGTCGGGGTTGTGTGGGTCCAGGCCGTGGGCCAGTTCCCAGTCATCGGGCATGCCGTCGTGATCGGTGTCCTTGTAGGGCTCGCCCCGGTAGGAGGGGTAACCGCCGACTTCGTCCGGGTGTGTGATGATGCCGAGGGGCACGAGGCTACGGATGTGTTGGATGACCTGGTCGTTGTAGCCCACGGAGCGGAGGAGGGCGTCGAGGCCGGGCCAGGGTTTGGCACCGTGACTTTGGCCGGTGCGGACCATGCGGAGGATGCGTTCGTCCACGGGATCGCGTTTGGGGAGACAGGCGCCGACGTGTTGGAGGACTTCCTCGTAGGCTTCGGTGGCGGATTGGATGCGCAGCGGCGCATGGGGAAACGGTGCGCGGGTGCGGATGCGGGCGAGCACGGCGGGCAGGGGATCGCGGGCGGGGCCGGGTTGGACGCCGCCGTCCCAGTTATCGGCGGTGACTTGTGGGTTGCCCTCGACGACGTTGCCGTGGACGTAGGCCAGGCCGAAGTTGTCGAGGTTGGTGCGGCTGCGTTCGGATTCGGGTTTGAGGATGCGCCATCGGACCGGCTCATGGTCGGGCGTGGCGGGGCCCGGTTTGAAGTAGTTGTTGATGATGTTGAAGAAGCTGCGGTGGTCTCCGCCGTCGATGGTGCGGTGGACCCAGTTGAACAGGACGTTGTTGACGAAGGTGAAGTCGCCGTACATGCCGACGCTGGGGTTGCGACCGGAGTTACAGGCCCAGAGGTTGTGGTGGAAGGTGCTGTTGAGGCCGCCGAGGGTGCTGCCGAAGGCGTGGTTGTAGGTGTTCAGGGCCTCGCTGAAGATCGAGTACTGGATGGTGATGTTGACGGTGGGCAGTTTGAGGGCGGGGGTTTGGGGATCGTTGTCGTGGTCGTACATGTGGCGGTAGAGGGACATGTTTTCGTCGAGACCCCAGCTGGCCGAGACGTGGTCGATCATGATGTTGCCGACGGGGTTGCCGCCGAGGGAGTCGTCGCGGCTGCCGACCCATACCTGGCCGCGCCGGAAGCGCATGTGGCGGATGATGACGTCGTGGGTGTCAATGGCCACGGTGGCACCGGCGATGCAGACGCCGTCGCCCGGGGCGGTGTTTCCCGCGATGGTGATGTAGGGGGCGCGGATGTGGATGGGCGACTCCAGGCGGATGATGCCGGCGACATTGAAGACGACGATGCGGGGGCCCCCGGCTTCACACGCCTCGCGGAAGGTGCCGGGTCCGCGGTCGGCGAGGTTGGTCACCACAAAGACGCGGCCGCCGCGGCCGCCGGGGGTCCACATGCCTCCGCCCCATGCGCCGGGGAATGCGGGAATGGGAGCGCGGATGAGGTCGCCGGGCTGACTTGCGTCGGGGCGCCATGGACGACCTTTGGCGGCCCAGGCTTCGACGGTCGGACGGGCCTGTTCCCATGCGGCGTCGCTCAGACGTTCCTCCTCGGCCTGGCGACGTCGTGCCTCCGCGGCCACGTCCTCGGGGATGCGCGGATATTGGGCCGGGGATGAGGCGGCGGCGAGCAGGACGGCCAGGCAGATCGGGAACCGGCCGGTCCCGGGTGTTGGTGCTGTGATGGGACGGGTGCGAAGGTTCGTCTTCATGGTGCGGGAAAGGGTGGGTTGGGGTTCAGTATGCAGTGCCTGAACGTTCGGCTTTTCGTTGGGCGCTGATGGACTCGCGCAACCGGCGTTCGGCGGCCTTGAGATCGTAGCCCTGGGCGGAGAGATAGTTGTTGATGCGACCCTTGTAACGGTTAAAGAGGGCGTGTTTTTCGCGGGCGGACCCCTCGTCCATGGCCTGTTCCCGTGCCTCGAGCAGGAGGGAATGGATGTGGCGTTTTAGGTCCTCGGTGAGTTCGGGCAGGAGTCGGAGATAGGCGTTGTAGGTGACGGTGGTGAGGTTGTAGGTCATGCCGTCCTTGATGTGGTCCACCTGCTCCGGGGTGAGTTCGGCCCCGAGGCGCTGGAGGAATTGTTGGTGGGCCCGTTGGAGTTCGGCTCGGGTCTGCTGGAGGATTTGTTCGCGTTGCTGTTGTTGTTGGTCGGGGGACAGGGTTTTGCGCGTGTTGAGTTCGTCCAGGGCGCGGTCGCGGTCGGCGTGGATGCGACGCAGGGTTTGGTACTGCTCCATGAGGAGGTTGTGGACGCGATTGGAGACGGCGACGGAATCGAGCCGGAGCGGCAGGAGGATGTTGCGGCAACGGTCGGCCAGGGCGCGCAGGTAGGCCTGTTCTTCGGCGTCGGTGCTCGTGGGCGGGCGGGTGG